>CANGGG010000013.1 GCA_947453415.1 Bacteroidota bacterium
CCTGAAAAATGAAATAATAGAATACATTACTTATTATAATAATGAAAGAATTAAACTAAATTTAAACGGAATGAGCCCGATAAATTATCGAGCTCATTATTATCAAAATTAATTATAAATTTGTCTAAACTTTTGGGTGCACTATAAAATTTCGAGGCTTTTTTGTTCAACATAAATAAATATTTATCCTATAAAATGAACCATTTTGGTTTCACCTACCAATTCCACTTTGGTTAATCCATATGCAGCTAAAGCTTTCATGGCTTTGTCCCATTGCTTGCCACTTAAACCTGCTACCAATTGTTTTAAATCGGTTAAAGGCATGCTTACTGCTGGTTTTAAAACTGCTAATATTTGTTTTTCTTCCTCAGTAAGTTCTAATTGAATTTTCTCCGGACGCATTTGAGGAAAAAACAATACATCTTGAATTGAATGTTGATTGGTCATTAACATAGCCAATCGGTCTATCCCAATTCCAATTCCTGCAGTTGGTGGCATTCCATATTCTAAAGCGCGTAAAAAATCATTGTCAATAAACATGGCTTCGTCATCGCCACGTTCCATTAATTTCACTTGCTCTTCAAAACGTTCACGTTGGTCAATTGGATCATTTAATTCTGTATAAGCATTGGCTATTTCTTTGCCATTTACCATTAATTCAAAACGCTCTACTAAGCCTTCTTTGCTTCTGTGTTTTTTAGTTAACGGACTTAACTCAACGGGGTAATCAATAATAAAAGTAGGTTGGTCAAAATTACCTTCGCATTTTGCGCCAAATATTTCATCAATTAATTTACCTTTTCCCATGCTTTTATCAGTTTTGATATCCATTTGCTCACAAGCAGCCACTAAAGCATTTTCGTCCATATTGGTCACATCAAAACCGGTAAAATCTTTAATGGCATCGTAAATAGGAATACGTTTAAAAGGTGCTTTAAAATTCAACACTTTTTCACCCACTGTTACTTCAGTAGTTCCGTGCATTTCCATTGCAATTTTTTCTAATAATTGCTCAGTAAAATCCATCATCCAATTGTAATCTTTGTAAGCTACATAAAATTCCAATACGGTAAATTCAGGATTATGCGTTCTGTCCATTCCTTCGTTACGAAAATTTCTACTGAATTCATACACAAAATCAAAACCACCAACTATTAAACGTTTTAAATATAATTCATTGGCTATTCGTAAGTAAAATTGAGTATCTAAAGCGTTATGATGAGTAGTAAAAGGCTTTGCAGCTGCACCACCAGGAATGTTTTGCAACACTGGAGTATCTACTTCCAAAGCGCCATTGTTATTTAAAAAATCTCGAATGGTTTTTATCATTACACTGCGTTTGATAAAAGTATCTTTTACATGTGGATTTACAATTAAATCGGCATAACGTTGGCGGTAACGAAACTCAGGATCAGTAACTGCATCAAAGGTTTCACCATCTTTTTCTTTAACAATTGGAAGCGGCTTAATGGATTTACTTAACATTTGCAAAGTTTTGGCATGTAAAGAAACTTCACCTGTTTTGGTAGTAAACATATAACCAGTTATGCCAATAATATCGCCTATATCCACTAATTTTTTAAATACGGTATCATATAAAGTTTTGTCTTCATCAGGGCAAATATCATCTCTACGCACATATACTTGTAATTTTCCTGCACTGTCTTGCAATAATACAAAACACGCTTTTCCCATATCGCGAACACTCATTACACGGCCAGCAAATGTAACGTGTTTCATTTCTTCACTTTCCAAATCTGCGCTATACTTTTCTGTTGCCTCAGTTGATAAATGAGAAATAGGAAATAAAGCCGGTGGAAATGGATCAATGCCCAAAGCACGTATGTCCGCTAGTTTTTGTCTGCGTAATAATTCTTGTTCGCTGTGTTGAATAATCATAAATAAATAATTGCTATTTTTAAAAGAGGGGGCGAAAATAACATTTCGAGCACTTAAAAGAAATAATTATTAATTATTTAAAGTTGAACAAAATTAATGATAGCTTTTAATTATATGCTTTTTAAACAAAAAAGCTTTATACAATAACAATAGAATTTATTATTTGAAATGAAATTAAAAAATTAACAAGTAAAGTTTAATATATAATATTTGTATAAATATAATAAAATAACAATTTAAAATCAATTAAGCATTAATAAAAAAATAGTTAATTTGGAAATAAAAAAAATTGCCAAATTTATGTACTTACATGCCGTCAATTATTTAGCTTTTTTATTGATTATTTTATCTTTTTTGTTAATCATAGATATAATAATAAACTTTAAAAAACCTACAGATCTAAAAATAATATTAATATTAATACCTGTTTTTCTTTTAATTAGAGGCTTTGGATATATTTACTTATTCCATTATGAATACAATCGATGGTTAATTGAAATGCCATTGTCAATAAATGCATCATTATCGCTTATTTTTATTTCATATTTATATTATAATAAATTTCATTGGTTTTATCTTTCTTTCTCAATACTTTTCGTTTTAGTTGGATTTGGTTTTCAAATACATTATTCATATAAACACATTGAAGCAAACATTCCTTTAATTAATGTTTCTAATGAATTAAAGGTAATTAAAGGTGTTTTTAGCATATCTGCTTTCTTTCTTTTTCTCCAACTTTTTTACAAAATAATATTATCATTCAAACCAAATAATAAATTCACAATTGATTTTAAAAAATGGTTAATACTATTATTTGCTGTTTTTATTATAAATTTTTCCGTGCTTTTTACATACCAAATATTAAAGGTTAAAGTAGAAGTAATGATAATAACAATAAATATAATTATTGTAATATTATTGTATTATAGACCTCGGTTTTTTAATGTAATTAATTTAAAAATTGTAAATACTATTTCTTTTGAAAAGAAATTAATTTTATCAGTTTCAGATCAATTATTTAATGCAATTTTTTTTGCAGAACAATATTATTTAAATAATGAAGCAAATGTTGGCCAATTTTGTGATAAATTAAATATTAATCCGGAAATTTTAAAGGATTACACAAATACCAATTACCAAATGACATTCATTGATTTAATCAATAAGAACAGGGTTGAGTATTTTGTAGATTTGATTAAATCTGGAAAATATAATAATTATACCATTGAGGCGCTATCGCAATTAGCCGGATTTGGCTCAAGAATTCATTTATATAATAATTTCAAAAAATTTCATGGAGGAAAACCCTCTGACCTTATGAAGGTCATAAAGTCTTAATTGCCTTTGCTGTATAAAAATATATTATCAAAAAAAAATGTTAAAAAAATAATTAACAAGGTAATTGAGCATTAAAACATGCTTTATTTTTAAGTTCATTTTGATTTTTGTTAGTTTGTATTGTAAGATAAGTCACAATGTTGATTTATTTTAAAAAATCAAACACCATATGAAAATTCTATTATCTATTATTTTAGTTTTTACAATTGCTATATTTTTAGTTTCATTTAAATTACCGGAAATTCAGGTTATTAAATTATATTCAACACCATCAGTTAAAGTAATAGCAGATGATCCCAAAATCAATAAGTCAATAATAAAAGAAATTAAAATAAATGAATATCAAAAAGTAGCAACTACAAATTTGGGAGTGGAAGCTTATCAACTTTTATCAAAACTACAATTAGTATTGATAAATATTTTTACATTGGTATTGATTTTTATGGTTTTTTTAGTAAAAGTAAAATATTTTGATTAAGGAATGTTAGATAAAATTTTATTAATCTTAGGTTATACAATTATATTAATAATCTTTTTTTTAGTTATTTTTTTAATAATAAAAACGTTTACTAAAAAAGAAGCTTGTCCATATTGTAAAAACACAAACGATTTGGAACGTGTAAAAAAAAATCAAATAGTAAATTTCATCCCATTTACTAATGTAATTCGTCTCTTATGCTATAAGTGTCATCGCAGTCATTACAGAATAATAAAATAGCTTAAAAATTAACACCCTCTACCTTTACAGGTATCTTCACTTATAATTAATAAATCATGCATAAATTCAGACACCATGTCAGTGTTTTAACTTGGTAACTTATTTGTATATTGCAGCGTATAATTTATAAATAAAAAAACAAAATGAAAAAAGGAAACATTATTTTATTAAGCATACTTGCTGTATTGGTTTTATTGGTATTTAACGCTTGTGGAAGCTATAATAATATTGTAAAGAGTAAAAATGAAGTTGAGAACGCTTGGGCAAATGTTCAATCAAAATATCAAAGAAGAATAGACTTAATTCCAAATTTAGTTGCCTCAGTTAAAGGATCTGCAAATTTTGAAAAAGAAACATTAACAGAAATTACAGAAATGAGATCAAAAGTAGGTCAAGCAAAAGTAAATTGGGATGATAAAAATGCAACTCAAGAAACTAAGATGAAGGCTGCAAATGAGATGGAAAGTTCATTAAGTAGGTTATTAGTTATTTCTGAAAACTATCCTCAATTAAAGTCAACTCAAGGTTTTTCTGATTTGATGGGGCAATTAGAAGGAACAGAGAATAGAATTTCAGTGGAGCGTGATAATTTCAATAAAGCTGTAAAAGATTATAACAATATTATTGAAACATTTCCTGGAAATATCTATTCTGGTATTTTTAACTTTACTCGTAAATCAATGTTTGAAGCCGATGCTGCTGCTGCAAAAGCACCTGAAGTAAAGTTTTAAATAGAACTATTTCTTAACCAGTACCTGTCAGTTCGAGCGAAGTCGAGAACAGTTAAACCGTTCTCAACTTCGCTCGAACTTACATTGTATTCAAATTTACCAAAACAAACAAGCATGTCGGAATTATTTTTTAGTAAAGAACAGCAAGATAAAATTGTATCTGCCATTCAAGAAGCTGAGTTAAATACCTCGGGCGAAATCCGGGTGCATTTAGAACCAAATTGTACCATTGACGCGGTAGAAAGAGCGAAGCAAGTTTTTGAAGAGCTTAAAATGCACGAAACCGAGCTAAAAAATGGAGTGCTTTTTTACCTAGCATATTCAGATAAAAAGTTTGCCATTATTGGTGATAGCGGTATTCATAATCTAGTAAGTGATTCTTTTTGGAATGAAGAAAAAGAGTTAATGAAAAATCATTTTATACAAAAACAATTTACCGAGGGTTTGTGTATTGCTATTGCAAAAGCAGGACAAAAATTAAAAGAACATTTTCCTTATCAAACCAATGATACCAATGAATTAAGCAATGAAATTTCGTTTGGAGGTAATAATGAAGTATAAATTATCACTTATTTTTAGTTTATGCTTTTTGGCAATTAATTTATTTGCCAAAGAAATTCCTCCAGTACCCAATCCACCAATTTTTGTAAACGATTATGCCAATGCAATGCAAGCGCAAGAACGCGCTGCATTGGAACAAAAACTGTATGATTATTTTAAACAAACTTCTACTCAAATTGTCATTGTAATTGATCAATCGTTGGAAGGTGATGATGCTTTTGGATACTCGCAAAAACTAGCACAAAGCTGGGGAATAGGTGAAAAAGAAAAAAAAAATGGTTTACTTATTTATGTGGCTTTGGCCGAACGGAAAATGAGAATTCAAGTGGGTTATGGACTAGAAGGCGCCATGACAGACGCAATTTCTAAACGCATTATTGACGGAATTTTAAAACCAAATTTTAAAGAACAAAATTATTATAATGGTTTCAATGAAGCTACCGATGCAATTATTAAAACCCTAGCAGGCGAAGGATTTACGAATGATAGAAAGGCAAAATCAAAAGGATTTCCTTGGGGTTTAATTGTGGTAGTAGTTATAGTATTAATTAGTGTGTTTTCAAAAGGTGGCAGAGGCGGACGAAGAGGTGGTGGAGGTGGTGGAATAGCCGAAGCTTTACTTTGGGGAACGTTGGCAAGTGGAGGTTTCTCTGGCAGAGGAAGTTCAGGTGGTGGCGGTGACAGTGGTTTTGGTGGCTTTGGTGGTGGTAGTTTTGGTGGCGGAGGAGCTGGAGGAGATTGGTAAATATTTCATTAACATAAAATTTAATTCATGAATATAACCAAATCCAAATGGTTAAAAAACTTCATTATTAGGTATAATAATATTGAAAAGTAGAGCAGATTTTTTATAAAAGTAGGTTTTGTTTGGACAGCAGTTGTTTTATTTTTATTTGTTCCAAATACTTTAATTGATGTTTATGTTAGTGAAAATGGTAATTTGGTAAATGCTACAATTACAGAAATGCCAAATTGCTGTGACTGTAAATACATGTACGCCAGCTTCGAAATAAATAACAAAGAATTTATAAAAAGGGTGTGGCGTTCATTTTGCAGCGATTATAAATCAGGAGAAAATATTCCTTTTTACTATCTTGAATACTTTCCCAATAATGCAATTTTCAAAATTCATAAGGGGGATGAATTAAAATCACAATTCATTTCATCAATCTTACTTTTATTGTTTGGAGTTTTTATAATTATATATTCTTTTAAAAATTAATGATACACTATAATTCAGCTTTATTAGAAATACAAGGAATTTTTAGTAAATTAAGTTTGAGCGAAAAGCCTTCTGGAATTAATAACTTACAGCAATATGTAGGAACTAAATACCATTTTTATGCTTTAAAAAATCCAACTGTTCAGGCTGTTTTTAAAAAGGGATTTTCATTTAGTCAGGAACCAATGTCTGTTCAAATGGATTTTTATACCCAACTTTGGAATGAAAGTAATTGCTATGAAATGATGAATTTAAGCTTAATGTATTTGGCCATTTATTGTAAAAAGCATAAAGATTTTGACGCATTTTTATTAGCAAAAAGTTTTTTATTTAAAATAGATAATTGGGCGCATAGCGATTTTTTATCAAGCATTATTGGACGGCACATGATTTATGCCGAAGCCAATATTTACAAGGATTTATATGCTTTAAATAATGCTGAAAATTTATGGGAAAGGCGAGCTGCTTTGGTTCCATTATTATATCATTTGAAAAGTAAAAAATCAACTTTAACAGAAAAACATTTTTTTGATTCCATTAATCCTAGAATTTTGGATGAGGGATACTATGTTCAAAAAGCAGTGGGTTGGTTATTGAGAGAATTTGGCGAAAAATTTCCAAATGAATTATTGTCGTTTTTATATACTAACGCTTATCAAATGAGTAGCATGGCATTTGCAACTGCCACCGAAAAAATTACTTTAACTGATAAAGAACAATTGAAGTTAATTAGAAAAGAATTTAAAAAACTTAAAAAAGTATAAAAATTCAAATCAGATTTTATATTTTCGTTTAATAAATTTACTTCTATGCTTGAGCAATTAGACATTACAAAAATTTTATTTTTAGATATTGAAACTGTTCCTCAGTTTCCTAGTTTTGATCAAGTACCTGAAAGGTGGAAAGCACTTTGGGAGAAGAAATCTAATAGTATAAAAAGAGATACTGACTCAACAGTTGATGAGCTGTATCCTCGTGCAGGAATTTATGCAGAATTTGGAAAAATAGTATGTATTTCGGTGGGCTATTTTAGCAGTGCTGGTCGCAGTTATCAGTTCAGGGTAAAGTCGTTTTATAGCCACAATGAAGTGGAACTTTTAACAGACTTCTGTAAAATGGTTGATAAACATTTTAATGATCCTAATGATTTGCTATGCGCTCATAATGGTAAAGAATTCGACTTTCCTTACATAGCTAGAAGATGCGTAATTAATAAAATTTCATTGCCTGAAATGCTTAATACTGCAGGTAAAAAACCATGGGAAATAAGGCATTTAGATACCATGGAATTATGGAAGTTTGGCGATTATAAAAGTTTTACTTCTTTAGATTTATTAGCCGCATCTTTTAATATACCTACACCAAAAGATGACATAGATGGAAGCCAAGTTTGGAAAGTTTATTGGGAAGAAAACAACTTAGAACGTATTCAATTGTATTGCCAAAAAGATGTAATTACAGTAGCACAATTGATACTTAGTTTTAGGGGCGAAAATTTGTTGGGTGAAGAAGATATAATTGCTGTATAAACCTGTTAAATCCAACCTTTTCTGCTGAACCATTGGTAAATAACAATGGTTAACAGAAGCATAAAAATCATAATTCCTGGATAGCCGTATTGTTGACTTAATTCTGGCATAAACTGAAAGTTCATTCCATAAATTCCAACGATGAAAGTAAGAGGTAAAAAAAATGCTGAAAACACCGTCAAAACTCTCATTACATCGTTGGTTTTTTGACTCGATAAGGAAATATAAATATTCAATAAACTGTGACTGCTATCGTATATTTCTTCTGTAATGGTTTCTACCCTTACATAAGTATCTTTTAAATCTTCGTAAATAGTATTGTGTTTATGTGAATTTCCTAACTGCTCAAAAACTGCCTTTGTTAGTGTAAACAAGCGTTTTTTTACATAAATTTTTCTTTTGATGATGTATAGGTTTTTAAGTAAATCAGGTATTTTATTTTTCAAGAAAATTCGTTCTTCAAATGAATCAATTTCTTTGTCAATAATATTTAATGGATCTTCAAAAGTTTGCAATGAGTCTTTGATAATTTTACAAATGATGTCAAAAGGCGATTTACAAATACTTCCATTGGAATATTTTTTTGCCACACCATTTATTACCAATGACTCATGACGATGAATGGTAATTAAAAAATCTTTTCCGTAAAAAATGGCAATTTTTCGTGTTAATTTTTGAATACTATCGGCATTTATTTCACATAAATGATCGTAATTTCTAATGATAATGAAATTCTTATCTTCTAATTGTTCAAATTTAGGCAAATGCTCTGGATCTAAACAATCTTTGATAGAAGTTTCGGGCAAGTTGTATTTAACTGCCAAATCAAGCAATTCTTGTTCAGTTGGCATGCTTACGTCTATCCAACTAAAGGAATGTTCCGATTGACTTTTTAAATTAATTAACATGATGGCAATTACCTTTTTTTCCTTTGAAAATAAAAAAGCTTCTAAACACAATTATTGTTCAGAAGCTTTTTTGAATAATATGAATGAATTTTAAACCAAATTCATTTTGATGCGTTTGCCAATTTCTTCAATATCGGCACGGAATTTTTTATCAGTTTCCATCAAATCATTAACCGTTTGGCAAGCGTGAATAACTGTAGAGTGATCTCTTCCACCAAAATGCATTCCAATAGTTTTTAACGATGATTTGGTTAAATCTTTTGCATAATACATGCTTATTTGACGAGCTTGAACTATTTCGCGTTTACGAGTTTTTGATTTTACTTGTTCAACTGGAATGGTAAAATAATCGCACACTAATTTTTGGATGAATTCAATTGAAATTTCGCGGGTATTATTTTTCACAAAATTTTTCAAAATTTGTTTTGCTAAATCGAGCGTTACTTCTTTTTTATTTAATGACGATTGAGCCAATAAACTTACCAAAGCACCTTGTAATTCGCGCACATTGGTATTGATGTTATGAGCTACATATTCTACCACATCTCTGTGAAGATTAATGCCATCGTTGTACATCATATGCTCTAAAATAGCTAAACGAGTTTCAAAATCCGGAGTTTGAATATCAGCTGAAAGTCCCCATTTAAAACGACTTAACAAACGTTCGTCCATTCCTTTTAAATCTTTAGGCGCTCTATCGCTAGTTAAAATTAACTGCTTTCCTTGTTGGTGTAAATGATTAAATATAGTAAAGAAAATTTCTTGAGTTTTTTGTTTATTTTCTAAAAACTGAACATCATCAACTATTAAAACATCAACTTGTTGGTAATAATTTAAAAAATCTTGGTTTGAGTTATTTCTAATTGCTTCTACAAATTGATTGGTAAACTTTTCAATTGGCACATACAATACAATTTTGTTTTTATTGTTTTGTTTCACCATGTTACCAATGGCATGAACCAAATGGGTTTTGCCCATACCTGTTTCTCCAAAAAACATTAAAGGATTAAATGCGGTTCCACCTGGTTTTGAAGCTACGGCCATTCCAGCTGCTCTTGCTAAGCGATTATTGTCACCTTCTATATAGTTATCAAAATTTAAGTTGTGGTTTAAATTTGCGTCTATATTTATTTTTTTCAAACCCGGAATTACAAACGGGTTTTTTATATTGGTATTTAAAGCTGAACCCAAACCTGCTTCTTGAGAATCCATTTTTGAACTTTGGCTTCCTGGTAAGTTTACTATATATGGATTTGAATTAGAAGTACCATTTTCAACTATAATATTATATTCTAAGCGGCTACCAGTTCCTAATATTTGCTTTAAAGTTTTTTTCAATAAACTTACATAATGTTCCTCTAACCATTCATAAAAAAACTGACTTGGTACTTGTATCGTTAAAATTTTATTGTCTAATTTTATTGATTTAATAGGTTCAAACCAAGTTCTAAAGCTTTGAGGGTTCACATTATCTTGAATTAGCTTCAAGCAATTATTCCACACTGTTTCACACGACTGTTCACTCATAATATTTTACTTTTTTCTGACTGTAAAAGTGTGTGAAAAACTTTACACTGCAAAGTTTTTTTCAACATAATGTTACAAAATGTTTAACTTATTTTTTTTTGTACTGATTTATAGGCACAAATATTTTTTTGTTATTTTTTTGTTGCATTTTTGATATCAATTTGTTTACAAAATGTGTGCTGCTTTCTAAAGCAATGTTAAACTTATGAATGAAAATCAAACACTTGTAAATCCACGTCTGACAAAGGTTTTCAACATTATATGCTTATACCGTCAATATCAACATTTTCAAAAGTGTGAACAAAATCGTTGGTTAAATGTTTATTAAAAGTAAATTCTATTTTTCCTAATACTAAGCCAGCCCATCCAACTTGATTAATAATTACATTTTTCCCTATTGCATTTTTTATAATTACTGGTTCTTTTAAAAATGTATGCGTATGACCCCCTAAAATTAAATCTACATTTTTGGTTTGAGGCGCTAAAGTAAGGTCATTTATTTTTTCATTTTTATAACTATATCCCAAATGTGAAAGGCAAATGACTAAATCACATTTTTTCTCTTCTTTTAAATAAGCAGCAACTTTATTCAATTTTTCAACTGGATCATTGTATTTTATTTTTCCATATAATTTTTCAGGGACTAAACCATTGAGTTCAATGCCAATTCCTGTAATGCCAATTTTTAAAGCACCTTTTTTATATATTTTATAGGGTAAAATTTTATTTTCAATTAAAGTATCTGTAAAATCGTAATTACAGTTTACAAAGTCAAATGAAGCATGCGGCATTTGATTATATAAACCTTCTATTCCGTTATCAAAATCGTGGTTACCAAGCGTAACACAATCGTAACCCATTTGGCTCATTAGTTTATATTCTAACTCACCGCCATAAAAATTAAAATAAGGTGTTCCTTGAAAAATATCTCCAGCATCTAATAATAATACATGCTCATTTTCTTTTCTATATTTATTTATTAAAGCCGCTCTAAACTCCGCGCCACCCATTCCCGCATTGTTCTTATCTGTTTTATCAAATGGTTCTATTCTGCTATGCCAATCGTTTGTATGTAAAATGCAAAGTTTGATTTCTTTATTTTGGGCAGCTAAATGGCTGAAAGGAGAAGCAACTAAAGCAGCACCCGCCAATAAAACACCAGAGTTTTTTATAAAATCGCGTCTATTTGATTTATTTAATTCTTCCATCTAAGATTGTATTTATTGGTTGTGAATTATATCCTCTTGTTCTTAAATGCTTTATCAATGCTTCTCTAACCATTAAGTTTAAAGAGGTAACTGCAATTGCTTTTTTCATGGGTTCGGTTTTATCACCTCCACTTGCTACATAATCATTGGTTAAAATTTTATATGTTTTAGTGCTGTCAAAAGGTTCATTATTGATAGATATATTAATTGCTAAATTATTTTCAATAGTCATTCTAAACTCTTTAGAACAAGGTGTTCCATTATTTTGAGCAATTAAATCGAATAATCTTTTACAATCATTTCCTCCTAGTTCAACCACAACAATTGCATTATCGAAAGGAGCTAGTTCGTATATTTTGCCAACTGTTATGTTGCCTTTGGCAATGCTTCCAACGCGCAAACCGCCATTATTATACATACAAAAATCAATGGGTTTTGAATAATTATTTTTAGCAAAACTCATCAATTCATCACACACAAAATTTCCTAAGGTGCCTTCAGGTAAATCTTTTTTCAAGTCTTGGTTATTATAACATAACACTTCATTCATTAAACTATCTAACTTAATTTTATAAGGAACAATGGTGTTAAAAGTTTTCTCATCATGAAGTTGAAGCGAATCTTTATTTATTTTTATGTTTTGAGTTAGAGTATTGGTAAGCGTTAGTTTAGGTGCACATGCATTAAAACTTAAGGCTAATAATAGCGGTATAAAAAATTTATTTTTCACAAGGCAAATATATTGATAGTATGTAAACTAGTTGTTATGAATTAATGCAAGTCATTAAAATATTCGGCCAAATAACGACCCATGCTAAAATTAGCTTGTAATAAATATCCACCAGTTGGAGCATCCCAATCCAGCATTTCACCCATGCAAAAAGTGTTAGTCATTTTATTTAATTCTAAATTGGTATTTACTTCACTTAACGCAATTCCACCAACAGTTGAAATAGCTTCATCAATGGGCGCAGTTCCTACAATTTTTATTGGTAATTTCTTGATATTTTCAGCTAATATTTCTGCAGATAAGAAGTCTTCTTTGCTCAAAATTGCTTTGAGCAAAGCCACTTGCGTAGCATTTACATTTAAGTCAAATTTCAAAATTTCAGAAACTGATTTAGAATGATTACTCAATATTTTTTCAATAGCACCCAAATGCAATGTTGGTTTAAAATCGATATAAACAATGGCTTCGTTTTTCTCTTTTAGTTGTGTTCTAATTTTATTGCTTAACGCATAAATAGCGCCACCTTCCAAACCCAATTTGGTAATGGTTAGCTCACCTTTTTTAGTTAAACTTCCACATGTAATGGCTATATTTTTTAAATATTGTCCTTCACAAGTTTCTATAAATTCAGCTGGCCAAGCTGTTTCAAAAGCACAATTAGAAGCTTGAAACGGAATAGTTCTAATACCTTTTTGGGTAAATAATGGCAACCAAGTTCCATCAGAACCTGTAATTTTCCAACTTGCGCCTCCTAATGCAAATATAGAAAAATCGGACTTAACAGCTATTTCAGAATTTTGATGGTCAAACATTAATTCATTGTTTTCAGACCAACCTAACCAAGTGTGTTGTGTTGCTATTTTCACTCCATTTTTTTCAACTAAAGCTAAAATAGCGTTTAACACTTCAATGGGTTTGGTATCTTTTAATGGAAAAACACGTTTGCTAGAACCTATATAAGTTTCAATTCCCATGTCCCAAAACCAATTATTCAAATCGGTATTATTAAATGCTTGGAAATAAGGTTTTATAAAACTTGCGGGCGTATATCGTGCTAAAAAATCGTTGCTATGTTCCGAGTGAGTTAAGTTTAATCCACCATCGCCAGCCACTAAAAACTTGCGACCTAAAGTAAGGTTTTTTTCATAAATAGTTACATCGTAAAGCTTCGTGTTTATATGCGTTGCCAACATTAATGTCGATGGACCACCACCAATTATTGCAATACTTTTTTTAGTCATTCGTTATATTTATTTCAATAATTTCAATTCATCATTTATTTGAACAAAACCATTGGTTTGCAAAGCAATTACATTTTTACCAAACATTACATTATTATTTACAGTTCGATAATTGGCTAACGTTTTTAATGGTTCAGCACTAGTTATTCCTGTCGTTTGATTAATGGTAATCATGATACAACGAGAACATAATTTTACACCTTTAAATTGCATATTGTTAATGGAAAAATCTTCAAAATTATCTTCATCAAAAGCATTTCCGCCTCTAAAAACGATGTTTGGACGAAACCTGTTTATTTCTATTTTTTCTGCTAATTTATTGTTCAAATCATTCAAAGATTCTTGTCCAATAATTAATATTGGAAAACCATCGCTAAAGCTAGTAATTTCATTATTTACCGAAAAACGGTCATCTATATTTCGTTTAGTTTCATTGGGCATGTAAAATAATTTACAAGTAAAATTCAACATTTTACTGAACCATTCTGAAGCTTTTTTGTATTCAATTGCTTTGCATTCATCGTCCCAAATATTTACCATTTCGGTGCTTCCTTTTATTGAAAAAGGAATTTCAAAAGCTAGCCCATTTTTATATTGCACCGCAAAACCATTAACAGAAAGCTGAAGATAAAATAATGCTAATTCGTTAATTTCTCGTTGTGATATGAACTGATTTTGTTCATTGCAAAGCACCCACCTTCGGTCGTATTGCAAGCCACGTTCTTCTATCTTGCTTTGGTTCAAAGCAATTCCACCCATTGATTTTATTGGATAAATAAATAGTTGAGAAACAAAATACATGTGGCGAAGATAGTAATAAAAAAACACGCCCTAAAGCGTGTTTTTAATATTATTGAAATTTATGATATGCCGATTTTGTTAATTCATCTGGCGACAGTGATTTGAAATATTCATAGGTAATTTTCAAGCCATCTTCCCTACTCACTTTTGGTTCCCAACCTAATATTTCCTTGGCTTTGGTAATATCTGGTTTGCGTTGTTTTGGATCGTCAGTAGGTAATGGTTTTGATACCAATTTTTGGCTAGTTCCAGTTAACTTTATAATTTCTTCACCAAATTCTTTGATGGTAATTTCGTTTGGATTTCCAATATTTACTGGTTGTGCATAATCGCTTAACAGCAATCTGTAAATTCCTTCTACTAAATCATCTACATAACAGAACGCACGGGTTTGTGAGCCATCACCAAACATGGTTAAATCTTCACCACGTAATGCTTGGCCTATAAATGCAGGTAAAACTCTACCATCATTTAGGCGCATACGCGGACCATAAGTATTAAAAATACGAACAATGCGAGTTTCTAATCCGTGGTAAGTATGATACGCCATAGTAATGGCTTCTTGAAAACGTTTTGCTTCATCGTAAACCCCACGCGGCCCTACGGGATTAACATTTCCCCAATACTCTTCAGTTTGAGGATGTACCAATGGATCGCCATATACTTCGGAAGTAGAAGCGATTAAAACCCTTGCACCTTTTTGTTTGGCTAAACCAAGACAATTATGAATTCCTAAGGAACCAACTTTTAAAGTTTGAATCGGAATTTTCAAATAATCAATTGGACTAGCAGGACTAGCAAAATGCAAAATATAATCTAGCTGGCCAGGCACATAAATGAATTTACTTACATCGTGGTGATAGAATTCAAAGTGTTCTAATTTAAACAAATGTTCAATATTTTTTAAATCACCGGTAATCAAATTATCCATACCAATTACATGGTAACCTTCTTTAATAAAACGATCGCATAAATGTGAACCTAAAAAGCCAGCAGCTCCTGTAATTAATACTCTTTTCTTATTCATTTTTAGTAGTTATTTTTACAAAGTATTTTGTAAAAAATACCTTGTAATTATTATATAAAAAAAACAAACCATTCGATTAAATGAATGGTTTGTTTATAAATTATTTTGTTTTTACACCAATACAATAATAGTCGAAACCTAATTCTTGCATTTCAGTAATATCATATATGTTTCTGCCATCAAAAATGGCATTTCCACGCATTAATTTTTTTACCACTTGAAAATCTGGTGAACGGAAATCGGGCCATTCAGTAACAATTAGTAAAGCATCGGCATCTATTAAAGCATTATTTTCATTTTTAGTAAATTCAATTTGTTCTCCTAAAATGTGTTTAGCTTCTTTCATGGCAATTGGATCGTAAGCTTTTACATTAGCGCCAGCAGCTAATAATTTTTCAATGATTACTAAGGATGGGGCCTCACGCATATCATCAGTTTTTGGTTTAAATGAAAGTCCCCACATAGCAAAATTCTTGCCTTTAATATTGCCATCAAAATGTTTCATGATTTTATTAAATAAAACCGATTTCTGTGCATCATTTACAGCTTCTACTGATTCTAAAATTCTCATGGTATAACCATTGTCTTTAGCAGTTTTTATTAATGCTTTCACATCTTTTGGAAAACAACTTCCACCATATCCAATTCCTGGATAAATGAATTTATTTCCAATACGTCCATCGCTACCAATACCCTTACGAACCATATTTACATCGGCACCCATAATTTCACAAAGATTTGCAATGTCGTTCATAAAACTAATTTTTGTAGCAAGCATACTGTTTGCAGCATATTTTGTCATTTCAGCGCTAGGTACATCCATGAAAATAATTGGATGACCATTTAGTAAAAATGGTTTATATAATTTACGCATCATGTCTTCAGCTTGTTTGCTTTCCACACCAATTACAATTCTATCTGGTTTCAAGAAATCGTCAATGGCGGCGCCTTCCTTTAAAAATTCAGGATTAGAAGCTACCGCAAAATTAAGTTCTGAATTACGCTTTATTAATTCACCTTGAACAGCATTTTTAACTTTTTCGGCTGTTCCTACAGGCACTGTACTTTTGGTAACTACAACACAAAACTCATCAATATTTTGACCTATTTCACGAGCAACTGCCAATACATATTTTAAATCGGCACTACCGTCTTCACCGGGAGGAGTGCCCACAGCAATAAAAGCTACTTCGCATCCTTTAATACTTTCGGCTAAATTAGTGCTAAATTTAATGCGTTCTTTTTCCATATTGCGCAGCACCATTTCCTCTAAACCAGGTTCATATATAGGCATGATGCCTTTCTTTAAGTTGTCAATTTTTTTTTGATCTACATCAATACAAACAACTTCAATTCCTACTTCTGCAAAACAAGTTCCTGTAACCAATCCAACATAACCTGTTCCTATCACTGCTATTTTCATATACTTAAATAAATTTCGCTAATTTTTTATCAGAAATATAATTCACTTCTAAATCAAAAATCAATTTTAACTGCAAATAAAACAATATTATATTGTTTTTACTACTCTTTGTAAAGAAATTAAAGAGAAATAAAAACCATAAAATTCGGCCAAAACCATAAAATAAAACTTATATATTTGCCACCCTTAAATAATAAATTATTATGGCAGACAATAAAATTATATTTTCAATGGCAGGGGTAAGTAAAACTTTCCCACCCCAAAAGCAGGTTTTAAAAAACATTTATCTTTCCTTTTACTATGGTGCTAAAATTGGTGTATTAGGTTTAAATGGTTCGGGCAAATCAAGTTTATTAAAGATTATTGCTGGCATTGATAAAAGTTTTCAAGGTGAAGTTGTATTCGATAAAGATTACAAAATTGGGTTTTTAGAACAAGAGCCTAATTTAGACGAAACTAAAACTGTAGTAGAATGCGTAAAAGAAGGCGTAAAACACATTACTGATTTATTAGAAGAGTTTGAAAACATCAATAACAATTTAGCTGATCCAAATTTGGATGGTGATGCTATGATGAAAATTTTGGACCGACAAGCAGTGGTAATGGAATTGTTAGACCAAAACGATGCTTGGGAATTGGATAATAAATTAGAACAAGCCATGGATGCTTTGCGTTGCCCTGAGCCAGACCAAATGGTGAAAGTTTTATCGGGTGGTGAACGCAGACGTGTAGCCTTGTGCCGTTTATTATTAAGTAATCCTGATATTTTATTATTAGATGAGCCTACCAATCACTTAGATGCGGAAAGTGTAGATTGGCTAGAACAATATTTAAAAACTTTCCCTGGAACTGTAATAGCTGTTACCCACGATAGGTATTTCTTAGATAACGTTGCCGGTTGGATTTTAGAATTGGATCGTGGCGAAGGAATTCCTTGGAAAGGAAATTACAGTAGTTGGTTAGAACAAAAAGCCAACAGATTAAAAGCGGAAGAGAAAGCGGAAGGCAAACGTGCTAAAGCTTTAGAACGTGAATTAGATTGGGTTCGACAAGGCGCAAAAGGCAGACAAACAAAGCAAAAAGCTCGTTTGAATGCTTACGACAGAATGATGGGTGAAGATCAAAAAGAAAAAGAACAAACTTTGGAATTATTTATTCCACCGGGCCCACGTTTGGGCGATGTGGTTATTGAAGCGCAAGGGGTAAGCAAATCGTATGGCAATAAACTATTATACGAAAACTTAAACTTTAGTTTACCAAAAGGTGGAATTGTTGGAATTATAGGGCCAAACGGTGTGGGTAAAACTACCTTATTCAGAATGATGATGGGCTTGGAACAACCCGATAGCGGAACTTTTAAAGTGGGTGAAACTGTTAAAACTGCATATGTAGATCAAAGCCATAAAGATTTATTACCTGACAAAACAGTTTATGAAGTAATTAGTGGAGGAACTGATACCATTATGGTTGGAACCCAACAATTAAATGCAAGGGCTTATGTTTCAAAATTTAATTTTGGAGGAAGCGATCAAGGTAAAAAAGTAAGTGTACTTTCAGGTGGTGAAAGAAATCGTGTGCATTTGGCCATTACTTTAAAAGAAGGCGGAAACGTACTTTTATTAGATGAACCAACCAACGATATTGACGTAAATACTTTGCGTGCTTTGGAAGAAGCTATTGAAAACTTTGCAGGTTGTGCCGTTGTAATTTCCCACGACAGGTGGTTTATTAATCGCATTGCAACGCATATATTAGCTTTTGAAGGAAACTCACAAGTATATTTCTTTGAAGGTGATTACAGTGCATATGAAGAAAATAAAAAACAACGTTTAGGCGACTCAGCTCCGCATAGAGTAAGGTTTAAAAATATTAATTAGTTGTTGGTTGTCAGTTGATAGACGATAGACCATCGTTTTAAAATATTAAATAATTTTATTTAAAACAAAAAAGCCAAAATCAGTAATGATTTTGGCTTTTTTGTTGCGCTAAGGAATACAATATTTTAAATTAAATAGCTAACAATTTACTTTAAAAACTTGGCTATTTCTTCACTTAAAGGCTCGGTTCCACTAGGAAAATATTCAACGAAATTACCATTTTCATCTATTAAAAACTTACCAAAATTCCATTTAACAGTAACATCTTTTACCCCATTATTTTCTTTATTGGTTAACCATTGATAAACCGGATGTTGTTCTTTTCCTTTTACATCTATTTTTTCTGTTAATGGAAAGGTAACGCCATAGTTTTTTTTGCAAAATGTTGCAATTTCATCAGCAGTTCCTGACTCTTGGTATAAAAACTGGTTACAAGGAAATCCTATAATAACCAATTTTTCTTTATTGGCTTCATAAAGCTTTTCTAATCCTTCGTATTGTGGAGTATAGCCACATTTACTAGCTACATTAACCAATAAAACTTTTTTACCTTTGAATTGGCTAAAATCAATATTCGATTTTCCATCCAATGATTTAATAGATAAATTATAAAAACCTTTTCCTTTTACGGTGTTTTCAGCTTTGCGGTTTTTAAAACTGTAAAATACAAATGCACCAATTGACAATGCGGATAAAGTGATGATGATTGTTTTCATTTTCATTATTTAATATTTTTATAAAGCTAAAATAGTTTCTTTTATTTCTTCCATTTGCCACTGAGGCGTACTAGTAGCACCACAAATACCTATGTTTTCGTTTTCAATGAACCATTCTTTTTTTAATTCATCTTTATTACTAACAAAATAAGTGTTTGGATTGTTTTCCTTACAAACATCAAAGAGCACTTTGCCATTAGAAGATTTTAAGCCAGCAACAAAAATTACTTTATCAAACTTTTTTACAAAAGTTGGCAATTGTAAGTCGCGGTTACTTACTTGGCGACAAAGCGTATCATTAAAATCAACTTCAATGCCTTTTTCTTCCAATGTTGATTTTAGTTTATATAAATTTTTTGTGCGTTTAGTGGTTTGACTAAACAGTTGTAATTTTTTTGGCAATTCGTATTTTTCTAATTCATCAAATGTTTCAATAACAATGGCATCACCATTGGTTTGGCCAACCAATCCTTTGACTTCAGCATGGCCATGTTTTCCATATATTAGAATTTGTTCATGGTCGTTATAAGCTTCACGAACTCTATTTTGTAATTTTAAAACCACAGGACAACTTGCGTCAACAAGTTCAATATTATTTTCCAATGCCAACTTATACGTTTCTGGCGGTTCACCGTGAGCTCTGATTAAAACTTTTTCGTTTTTAATATTTTTCAATTGTTCATGGTCAATTATTTGTAAACCTTTAGCTTTTAACCGACTCACTTCTTCATCGTTATGAACAATATCGCCAAGGCAATATAATTTACCTTCATCTTCTAAAATATCTTCGGCCATAGAAATGGCAAAAACCACCCCAAAGCAAAATCCTGAATTATCGTCTATTTCTATATTTACATTCATAAAACTTTACAATATTAAACTTTTATAGTACTTTTTAGTTTTAACTAGCAAGAAAATATTTTATTCAAATTATAAGCATCCTATTTAATACTTATCAAAATGTTAGAATTTATTGATAAAATATAATGATATCAATAAAAACGAATCATTAAAAAATTGTATTTATTCCTATAAAATGATTTCTAAAACTATTGAAAAAGGCAATCAAAATTTATTTTTTAAAACTCTTTATTTTAAAAAATAAAAGTACAATTGCTTTAAAGCAGCTACAACTATATTTTTTATCAAATTTTTATATAAAAAAAATGTAGTACGTTTGTCTTTAAATATTGATTTATTTTTTTGGTAAATCAACAATAAATAAGCATTTTTAGAAAAAAAATAATGAGTCAATTAAAAGAAGACGCTTTAAATTATCACAGTAAAGGACGCCCAGGGAAAATAGCCGTGGTGCCTACAAAACCTACCAATACCAAACGCGATTTAAGTTTAGCATACTCACCGGGAGTAGCAGAACCGTGCTTAGCCATTGCCGAAAATCCAGATGATGTTTATAAATATACATCCAAGGGAAACTTGGTAGCAGTAATTTCGAACGGAACTGCAGTACTTGGTCTTGGCGATATTGGTCCCGAAGCATCAAAACCAGTAATGGAAGGAAAAGCAATTTTGTTTAAAATATTTGCCGATATTGATGTTTTTGATATTGAAATAAACACAAAAGATACCGAAGAATTTATAAATACAGTTAAAAACATAGCCTGTACATTTGGCGGAATAAATTTAGAAGATATAAAAGCACCTGAATGTTTTGAAATAGAAAGACGTTTAAAGGAAGAATTAAACATTCCTATTATGCACGATGATCAGCATGGAACAGCTATAATTACAGGTGCTGCATTATTAAACTCATTAGAAATAGTAGGTAAAAAAATCAGTGATATTCAAGTAGTTTATAATGGTGCCGGTGCTGCTGCTATAAGTTGTGCAAAAATAATGATGGCATTAGGTGTGAAAAAGGAAAACTTAATCATGTGCGATAGCAAAGGAGTGATAAGAACCGACAGCCCAAATTTAGACGAAACTAAAAAACAATTTGCCACTTCTCGCAATATAAATTCACTACAAGAAGCTATGTTAAATTCCGATGTATTTGTTGGATTATCGAAAGCCGATGTGGTTACACAAGATATGTTGCGCAGCATGGCAAAAGATTGTGTTGTTTTTGCTTTAGCAAATCCAAATCCTGAAATTTCTTATGAACTTGCCATAGCCTCACGCCCAGATATTATTATAGCTACCGGACGAAGCGATTATCCTAACCAAGTTAATAATGTATTAGGTTTTCCATATATTTTTAGAGGAGCATTAGATGTTAGAGCCAGCAAAATAACTGAGGAAATGAAAATTGCAGCAGTTTATGCCTTAGCAAAATTAACCAAAGAACCCGTTCCAGAAATTGTAAATTTAGCTTACAATGAAAAAAATGTAATATTTGGTAAAAACTATATCATTCCAAAACCTATTGATCCTCGTTTAATTACAACGGTTTCCCCAGCAGTGGCAAAAGCTGCTATGGATTGTGGTGTAGCAAAAAATCCTATTCACGATTGGGATAAATATAATAATCAACTATTAGCAAGATTAGGAAAAGAAAGTAATTTTATAAGGGCAATAACTGATAAAGCTAAAAATGAACCTAAAAGGGTTGTTTTTACTGAAGCTGATAATTATAAAATATTACGTGCCGCGCAAATAGTAAAAGATGAAGGAATAGCCATTCCAATTTTACTTGGAAACAAAAAGAAAATTGCAGTAATTATTGCTGAAAACAATATAAAATTGAATGATGTAATTATTATTGACCCACAAGAAGAAGAGGCCAAATGCAATGCTTTTGCTGACATATTTTTTAATAAACGCCAAAGAAAAGGAGTTACTTTACACGAAGCCAGAAAACTGATGCAAGATAGAAATTATTATGCACCAATGATGGTAGAAATGGGCGAAGCCGATGCTTTAATTAGTGGTTTAACCAAAAATTATCCTACTTCCATTAAGCCCGCATTACAAATTTTAGGAAAAGAGGAAGGAACTAAAAATGTTGCTGGAATGTATATTATGCTAACTAATAAAGGCACTTTATTTTTTTCTGATACCACAGTTAATCGTTTTCCAAGTGCCGATGATTTAGTTGACATTACTTACTCGACTTATAAAGCAGTAAAAAAATTCAATATGGAGCCACGAATTGCTTTGTTAAGTTATAGCAATTTTGGATCAGCTGGTGGCGAAGTGCCTGAAAAAATGAATCAAGTTCGTAAAACTTTAAAAGAACTTTATCCATTTATGGTTGTTGATGGTGATATACAAGCCAACATTGCTTTAAACCAAAAATTATTAGCAAGTAATTTTCCTTTCAGTGAGTTAAATGGGGATCCAGTAAATACATTCATTTTTCCATCACTTTCATCAGGAAATATTACTTATAAAATGTTGCAAGAATTAGGATCTGTAGAAGCCATAGGACCCATACTTTTAGGATTAAAAAAATCTGCTCATGTATTACAATTGGGAAGTAGTGTACGTGAAATAGTAAATATGGTTACCATTGCCGTAGTTGATGCTCAAAGTAAGTCATAAAATTGCAAAGCATAAAAAATAAAAATATTAACATTGAGTCAAATTAATAATATTAAACAACCAATAGCCAACGAGCTTGATTTGTTTGAAGACAAGTTTAAAATTGCTATGAAAAGCAATGTGGCTTTGCTTGATACTATTATGACTTATATAGTAAAACGCAAAGGCAAACAAGTAAGGCCAATGTTTGTGTTTTATTGTGCAAAATTATTTGGTGGGGTAACAGATGCCACCTATCGTGGGGCTAGTTTGGTAGAGCTTTTACATACTGCAACTTTGGTTCACGATGATGTGGTAGATGACAGCGATGAACGTAGGGGATTTTTTAGTATCAATGCTTTATGGAAAAATAAAATTGCTGTTTTAGTGGGTGATTATTTGCTTTCAAAAGGATTGCTTTTAGCAATAAGAAATAAAGATTTTCAATTACTAGAAATTGTTAGTACGGCAGTAGAACAGATGAGTGAAGGCGAGCTATTACAGATAGAAAAAGCCCGAAACTTAAATCTTTCTGAAGAAATTTATTATGATATTATTCGCAAAAAAACTGCTTCGTTAATAGCCTCTTGCTGCGCAATAGGAGCTGCTAGTGCTGGCGCTAATGAGGAACAAATAGAACAAATGCGTTTGTTTGGTGAATGTATAGGAATTGCATTTCAAATAAAAGACGATTTATTGGATTATGGCGAAGAAGATATAGGCAAACCAACGGGAATTGATTTAAAGGAAAAAAAACTCACATTACCCATTATTTATACCATCAATCATGCGGATAAAACCACGCGTAATTTTATTATAAATTCTATAAAAAATCACAATACTGATAAAAAACGTGTAGCAGAAGTAATAAAGTATGTAAACGAACACGATGGCATCAAATACACACGCAAAGCCATGGTTGAATACAAAGAAAAAGCATTGACCATTTTAGCATTGCAAAGCAACCGTGAAATAGCTGATAAACTAGCCATGTTGGTGGAATACATTATAGATAGAAAGCACTAATTTAATAATTTAGTGCTTAACTGCAAATGATTGATTAATGGTTTTATTTCCAGAAATAAGCTGAATAATATACAATCCATCGGCAAAGTTTAATGTATTAATTTCTTCTATATTTTTACTTTTAATATTTAAAATCAAATTGCCAATCTGATTAAAAACTTTTACTTCATTTATAACTAAATCGTTCAAATTAAATTGCAGTTTTTCGTGACAAGGATTTGGATAAATATTTAAACTTATTTTATTGTTTTCAAATACTGAATTTGGAACATAATTAAAAGTATCAGTGTAATTATAACAGTTATTGTTATCAATCATTAATGCATGGTATTTGCCAATTACAGTTGGGGTATAAGTAGCTGAATTTTGTCCACTTAGAAACTGTCCATCTTTAAACCAACTATACGTTTTTCCAACTGCTGGATTTACCGATAAAATATTTCCATTTTTTAATATGTTCACTTTAGTTAATGCATTTACCAAAACATTTATTTTTTTGGGATTACTTATGCTAGATCCAACTGTTTGAGTAACATAAAAGGTGGTGTCACTATATATATTTAAAAGCAAATTATTACCAGCAAAAACTAAATTAGTTAACAACGAATCAGAATACCAACGAATGTTAGTTCCAGTAGCAGCAATAGTTTTGGGTGATCCATCATTACAAAAAACTATGTTTCCAATTGTAGGCTGAGCAATGGAAAAATTCTTTAATAAATAAATGTCGATATCACCTACAGAAGTTACCACGTGCCCATCAATTTCATTAGTTGTTGTTGATTGGAATGTACCTCCCATATACCAATTTCCTTTTTTGTCTATTGTTAAATCTACTCCATAAGTCCAATCTTTTTGACCCAAAGATTTAATCCATTCTGTATTTCCATTTTTATCCAAGCTAACAATTGAAGCGTAGCGTTTATTACTTACCCCGTCACCAACTGAAATACTTCCTAATGAAAACGAAAAATTATAATCTACCACCAAAGCAATTTTTCCATTTGGTGTGAACTCCACTCCATTACCCGAGGAATAAATTGTTGTTGATTTTTTTGCCCAAAGTAAATTCCCATTTATATCATATGAAGCAATAAAAAAATTCTCTTTATTATTAGAATTACTTAGCGTGATATTTCCAATTTTTATTGGATCGTAAAACAAGCCTGTAATTACAACTTGCTGACTATCGGAAACCGCTATATCCCAAATATGTTCGCTACTTGTAATGCCAATAGGATTAACAGCCCTAGCCCATTTATAAATTCCTTTTGTATTAAAACATGCTGTAATAATTTTTGCATTTTTAAAAGTATCAGCTCCAATATAAACATCATTATCTGTATTCCCAATTATATAAATTAAAGAGTCTTTCAATGCAATTCGCCCCACGCGTGAACTTAAGCTATTACAACCAATTGGGATAACCATTTTGGCAATTAAATTAGAATCTAACTTGGCTATATATAAGGAAGTTCCACCGTTATGAGGCATAGCTGGTAAACCATCAAAACTGAAATTGTATTGACTAAAAGATCCGCCTATCCAAATATTATTATTGGTATCAATTTCAATATTAGAATAACGAGCATACCAAGCAGTTGGAGATTTTTGAATCAATAATTTGCCATTAACATCATATTTTAATAGCATTCCATTGTATTGAATGGCCATATAAATATTACCACTTTTATCAATTGCTAAGGCGCTTACAGTTTCGTTATAACCTGCATTTACAAAACTTGTAATCCATTTAAAAGTTCCATTTTCATTAAACTTTGCAATAAAATAATTATATGTATTTGATCCTTGTTTTAATATTGTTGTATCTCCAATATTCATTGATCCACCAAATCTTCCAGCTATATAAACATTATTGGAATCATCGGTTTTAACTATATCAAAATTGTCAGACTTTAATGAACCAAAATTCTTTAACCAAGTATTTTGAGCAATAACATTTTGACTAAAAAAATAAAAGAAAGTAAGGTAAAAAAATAGTTTGTTCATTATAAAAATAAATTGGAACTAGTTTGTAATAACTAAACTGATTGTTTGTAAAGTTTAGTTAAATTTAACATCATATCGTCAGTCATTTTTTGTAAATCAAACTCATTTTTCCAGAACCAATCTTGGCGAGCTTCCGCATCATCAATACTTTTTGGCCAACTATCGGCTATTGCTTGTCTAAAGTCGGGAGCAAAATCAATGGTGAAATTTGGAATATGTTTTTGAATAGATGCGGCTATTTCTAATGGATTAAAACTCATACCTGCAATATTATAACTGCTTCTAATTTTAACGTTTTCTGCGGGTGCTTCCATGATGCTAATTGTTGCACGAAGTGCATCAGGCATATACATCATTGGAAGCGTAGTTTGCTCATTTAAAAAGCAAGTATATTTTCCATTTTTTATAGCTTCATGGTATATATGAACCGCGTAATCAGTAGTTCCACCACCTGGTGCCGACTTGTGTCCAATTAAACCTGGGTAACGAATACTGCGTACGTCAACATTATATTTTTGGAAATAATATTCACAGAAGCGTTCACCTGCTTGTTTACTAATTCCATAAATAGTATTTGGTTCCATAACAGTATATTGAGGAGTTAAAATACTAGGAGTTGTAGGTCCAAAAACGGCAATAGAACTTGGCCAATATACTTTTTTAATTAAACCTTCTTTGGCTGCATCTAAAATATTAAACAAGCCTTGCATGTTTAAATCCCACGCAAATTTTGGATTTTTTTCAGCAGTAGCACTTAGCATTGCTGCCAATAAATACACTTGAGTAATATTATATTTTTTTATAATTGCATAAACACCATTTCTATCCAAAATATCAATTATTTCAAACGGACCAGTTTCTATGGCAGGTAATTTTAAATCGCTACAAACAACATTATTTGTACCATAAATTCCTCTTAGCGATTCGGCTAATTCTGTTCCTATTTGCCCATTTGAGCCAATGATAAGTATTGCTTCTGATTTCATATTTTTTATTTTTATTGCCCTTTATTTATATCAATTTACTATTGTCCATTGACTATGGTCTATCATCTATTCAACTACGAATTTACTTTTTAACGTTTGGTTATTCAAGTTGATTATTAATAGGTACATTCCTCGTGTAAATGTTGTAACATCCAAATCTAATATACAATCAGCGGTGTTTTTAGAATAAACTAATTTGCCTTGTAAATCATAAACTTGGTATGTTTTGATAGCATTACTTAACGAATTTTCTAACTGAATATTTAATTGGTTTGTAGCAGGATTTGGAAATACTTTTAACATTTCATTGCCTAGTATTTCTTCATTTCCTAGGCCTGCTATTCCTGTAAAACTAATTTTATAAAAACTACCGAAATCCGGATTTATTTGCTGAACAACTCTATAAGGATTAGTAGCAGTAATTCTAATAGAACCGCTGCCAGTGCTACTTCTGCTAGCCCAAAAATCTAAACCATCTTTTCCACTGTCATCTAATTGAAAAGTAAAACAACCATAACCAATATTTAAAGTATCTAAATGACGCAAACTTGGTTTTGTAAAACTTTTTTGTGCAACAATAGTTCCCATCGCATTTTTTAATGTCCAATTGCTTTCTAGTGGAAATTTATTAGTAGTAGTTTCAATGATTATTTGTGAAGGAAATGTTTTTGGAATAGCAACATTATATGTTTCTTTTCTATTGTTTGAATTGTTCTCATCTGTTTGACCATTTGGTTTCTCCACCCAAACTTTAAAAGTTTTATCTGCTAAATCCCAATCAATATAAGGTAAGTTTACATTTTGTGATTTACCAAAAGCTAAACTTCCTTGCCATGTAAAACTACTGATTGCTTTACTGCCCGATTGATATTTAATCACACAATTTTTTAACTCAATTTGACCATTATTTTTTAAAATAATCTGTGCATTTTCACAAATTGGATTTAATCGTTGGTACCTAAAATCGTTACTAGGATAAATAATTTCATCTACTGTTACTTCATGGTTATAATTATAATCACTATAATAAATTAAATTACCAACTACATTGTATCCCGCTCCACCATTTGCAGTAAATGTATCAAAATCTATGTCAATAATATTTGCACCTTCAAGCAAATTTAACTCATATTCGTAAGGCGCTATTTGTTCCCCCGGACACCAATTTGCTCTATCATATATCCAAGTACCTCCTTGATTAATAATGGCGTTTTCACCACAATTTTCTTTCCAAACCAGTTGCTTTGCAATTTGAGAATTGTTTAATTTTAAGTAGAAATTTTTAGGGCAAAACTCTGAACAACCTTCATTACTTTCACCACCATGACCCGAAACTGTTAAACGTAATTTTACCGTTTTGGCATTTAAATCTTTAGGAAAAGTTTTTGGCACTAAATAATTTTCAATAGAATTATTGGTATTTCCGTATGGAAAATAACCATAATAAAGAGGTTCTATTTTTAACACATCTCTTGCTGGCGTTCCTTCAATAAATTCAAAATTTACAGTACAGGTAAAACCAAATGAATAACCCGAATAATCCATTCTAATTTGAACAGAATCTTTTAATTTACTGGCAAAATCAGTAACATCAAAAACGTAAGTGTATTTAAAATCTTTTGGGAAAAACTTGGCATAAGGCGTAATCATTCGGCCTAGTTCATAATTTACAATCACGTCAAAAACTTGATAATAATTTCTAACTATTTTAACAACAAAATTAGCTGTATTTTTAACTAAAAAAGAATCAATCACATTTCCAGCTGTATCATAATTATAGCTATAAAATGTAGGCCATACTTTTAAAGTGTCGGTAACTAAAGTAGGTATTTGAGCATTGTTATTTAACAAAACTACTAATTGCTTATTAGCAATGCTATCTATGGTTTTGGTAATTTTATTATAAGAATATTTGTATGTTGTATCGTTAAAATAAAAAAGCGAATCCGGAGTTGAGCTTACACCAATAATACTATAACTATTTGCACTTTTTAAGGTCGAATCTTTTTTTCCAGTATTTTCTCTTGCCAATAAAGTATTGGTATAATCCCACTCACATTGGCCATTACTAGTACAACCAAGAGTATATTTCATAATTATTTTCTGATATTTTTTAGATCCATCTGGAAATTTTACCCAGGTGTCAAAATTTCCATATCTATTCATGGAAAAATTATCGAATGATTTTACTTTAGTTGTGTCGCCATTAGCTGCTTTTAAGCTATTTACAAAAAATAAAATTGTGATTAAACATAAAAATTTCTTCATTTAAAATATAAAATTAGTTAGGCAAAGTAAAAAAATGTTTCAATATTTGAATAGAAAGATTTATTTGCACCTTTAAAATATATAAAAATGAAAAAAATAATTACCATTTGTTTGTTAGCATTAATCAGTTTTAGTGCTTCAGCGCAGTTCGGATTTTTCAAAAAAAAATCAGAAATTGAATCCTTTAAAGAGAAAAAAGTTATTGTAGTTTTATTTTATGATAGTGCATACAATGCTGCTGTAGAGCTTGCTATGATTAGAAATTGGAAGTTTAGTAGCTTTGAAGTGGCTTTTGACAACGAATTATTAAAATACAAAAAAGAAAATGTTGTTTATTTAAGCTTCAGCAAATCGAAAGGAAGTAAAAACAAAGCAAAATTAGGAAGTTGCGAAGAAGATTTTAATGGATTAGTGATGTTAAGTAAATTCAAACGTAAATCAATGCCTGAAGATATTTTAGCTCAAGCATTTTGCAGCAATAATATAGATACTAGCGATTGGGAATTTGAATTACAACGTGGAGTTCAAATGATGAATAATTATTTTGAATATGCAAGTAATGCAGCTAAAGATGGAGATGTAACTGCATCGAAAATGATGAACAATTATCCTTCCGATAAAAGCCAATTATTGGATAAAAAACTATTGGTAGAAGATAAAATGTTAGAATTAAAAGGCAAAAAAGATGCTGCAGATATATTTGATGGCGAAGTAGCGGAAGTTGACAGGGAAGTAATTTATAAAGCTGTGGCCGATCAAGATAATGCTGTTGCTTATTACCTTTGGGTTAAAGATGAAAAATATTGCAATAAATTGGTAATTAGCGCTCAAAATAGTGAAATAATGTATTATGAAACTGCCACTCCTGATAAGTGTAAGTTAAATAATAAAGATTTAGAAGCGTTAAATAGTATCAAGAAAAATGCTTCAAAAAATAATAGATAATTTCTGTTTTTAAATGAAAACCATGAATAGATGTCCAATTTATTCATGGTTTTTTTATGCATTTATATTCATAATTAGCCATCATAAAGCTAATATGGATAAATTAGTAAATACATACATTTTATAACATAAAAAAACAGCCGTTACAATTTCTTGTAATGGCTGTTTTAGTTTTAAAGCATTTAATTTATTCTACTACTATTTTTCTAATGATTGATTTGCCATCAACCATTGCTTTTAGCACATAAATTCCTTTGTTTTGAATAGTAATTGAATTGGTTTTACTTAATTCATCCTTCATCATTAATTTACCAGTTACATCAAATATTTCGTATGAAGCATGATTTAAATTTAAATCTGTGGTAAAGTAAATTGTTCCATTACTTGGATTTGGATAAATATTGAAATTAGCATTTGAAACTTCGTTTACTCCAACTTCACCAATAATTTTAAATGCAGCACTACTGTCTTTTAAATTTCCACCTATTTCGTTAATAAATACTTTTGCATTAGTAGTATTTGCATAAGGAACTGTTAATGTAAAACTTCCTTTGCTTGCTAATTCCTTTTTAGACCATAAAACAATAACACCATCTTTTAATTTAAGAGAAACTGAATCTACAAAAGTACTTTGCCAAGTAATACTTGCTGAAGGCACTGAGCCTCCCCAAATATCAGTAGCAACTGGAGTTAACAATTTTAAGGTAGGAATATTAATGGTAAAGTTTGCATTGCTTAAATCTGTAGTAGAATTATCAGAAGTTGTAATTCTAATTTTTGCTGTAGCTGTAGCCACTGCAGGAACAGTCCAAGCATAAGTTGCAGGACTAGCATTTACTGAATCTATCAAAATAAAATCAGTTCCATTAGTAGTGTATTCCAATTTTACATTACCAGTAATTCCGGAAGCCAACCAAGTAATATTAGTTGTTTTTCCAGCTACTAAATTTTCCCCACCATTAGGTGTATTAACAGCTAATATTTTACCTGCAATTAAAGTCATTGTTTTAAAATCAATCAAACTAGCCCAACTAGGATTATCAATAAATGGATTGCGGTTTTTTTGAACTGAAGCAATGTATTCATGGCGAGCAATTTCTTCGTCACTAGGTGGATCTTGTTGGTGCCATTTCATTAACACTGCTAAACCTTGGTCAGCAGGTAAAGTCCAAATATTTCCATTTACCCCATTATAACTAACCGACATATAAAATAATGCCCTGGCTAAATCACCTTTTTGAGTATCTTTTGGTTCGTAAACTGTATTGCCATTGGCATCTTTTCCTAATTTACCAAAACCAGAAGGCGAAGTAGAAGTAACTGTTACACACTCGCCAAAAGGATTATTTGAACGTGGCGCATTGGCCAAAGTTTGATGAGCTGGAAATAAATTATGTTGGTCATTATATTCAGGTAATTCTTTGGTGGTAGAACCAGCATTTGGCCAATTTGGATTTTGAGTTGAATTATTACTTGGCATGGTACTTTGTGCGCGTGTATGTTCTCTAGTTAAAATTCCAGTACTTCCACTTGCATTCCATACAAAAGGTTCAGCATAAATATATGGAATTCCAGTGTAAACACAATTTACTAATTTTTTACCAGCGGCAGTATCTCTAGTCAAAAAATTATTGATTAAAGTGGTAATATAATTGCTATAAAAAATGGTATCGTGAACATTTATTTTAGCACTTAAATTTGTTAAAAAACTACTTGACATTGGATCAATGGTGCTGTAATATGTCCCAGGATTACCAGCCAATGATTGAACGGAAGCAGTATTTGGACTACTAGTTAAATAATTTTCGTAAGTAGCAGGACCATTAAATGAAAACACTGCAAATGAATAATTGTTATTTGCCAAAATATAAGCAGGTTTAAAAGTTCCAACTTTACCAACATAAGCCACTTGTGAGGCCCCAATATAATCGCCTCTTTGATAAGTTGACCCATCGGTTGGAACTTCAGTTACTGTTCCATTTTTTTTACGTAAAATTATGTAATTTTCAGTAGTTGAACTTGTATCGTTTATAGTAACATTCATGCCGTAAGCAGTAACATTTGTAAAGCTAATATTGGTCGATTTAAAACTAGGTTCAGTTGCTAAACTTCCAGCAATTCCATATAAATTAACTATAAATTGTGTTTTGTCTATATCATTATTGAAAATATTTATAGCAGCCAATTTACTTCCATTTCCAGTAGTATTTAATGTACAATTGATGATGGTTGAATCATTGGCGGCAACCGATATTGGCAAAGTACTAGTAATTGCATAAGCATTTGCATCTTTTCCAGTAAAGCTAATACTACTAATTATTAAGGTATCAAGTGTTCCAATATTTTTAACTTTAAATGAAAAATTAGCATTATTTCCAATTACATTTTGAGTATTGTTTGCAATCACTTGATTATTTCTACTTACAACTAAAGTTGGAGTAGTAGCCACAGGAGCAGCTTTAATTACCACACTGTCTAAAGCTACATTACTACCCGATTCTTTGGTAGCATAAAAAAAACGAATGTATCTTGAAGTTGAAACTGGAGTATTAACAAACCTAGTCATGGTTCCTGTAAGCGGTGCCGAAGTTGTAAAAGTTCTCATATCAGTCCAATTGACTGTATCAGCCGATTCTTGCACTTTAAAAACTCCTGTAAACGAAGGCGCAGGATTTATTCCCGTTCCTTTTAACCAATAACTAACCGGTCCTGGTTTGTCGGCTAGCCAAATGGTAATATATTCATTGGTTGCATCTAATCTTGCGGCTAAGTTGTCTCCACCAACCGAATTGGCCGCACCCGAATATGTTAATGAAGCGTTAGTTCCTAAACCTAATGTCCAACCTGTTGGTGGTGCTGAAATTGATGGCGTTGAAAAATTCCAAAAAGTTGGAAGTAATGCCTGCGCTTGTGTAGCTATAGCTATTGCACAAAAGCTAATATTTAGTATGAATTTTTTTATCATTATTATGCTATTTAAAAAGCCACGCAATATAAAACAATAATTTAAAACTATTATTATCAATATGTAAACAAAATTACTTGACATTAAAATAAGAGTAAAACTAATTATTAAAAAGATTTATATTGCGTATTATTAATTCCATGAAAGAAGAACTATTACACTATATTTGGCAAAGTAAAATATTACTCAAACAGGCTTTATTATTAGTAAATGAAAAGCCTGTAGAGATTTTAAATATTGGAGTTTTAAACCATGATGCTGGTCCTGATTTTTTTAATGCTAAAATAAAAATTGACGAAGAAATTTTAGTTGGAAATATTGAAATTCATATCAAAGCAAGTGATTGGATAAATCACAAACATGCTGGAGATAAAAAATATGATAATGTGATATTACATGTAGTTTTTGAAAATGATAAACCCATTTTTGACAATAATAGCATGCCAATATTAACATTGGAACTGAAAAACTATTTAGATCCAAAACTATTACATAAATATAAAATATTAGCTCAACAAAAATCTACAATTCCTTGTGAACCAATATTTAATTTACCAAATGAATTTAAATTAAATAATTGGTTACACCGATTGGTTTTTGAACGTTTAGAAAAAAAATGTGATCGAATTGAAGCATTGCTGAAGGCAAATAATAATAATTGGGAACAAACTTTTTATGTACTTACAGCAAAATATTTTGGACAAAAAACAAATGAACAAGCATTTGAATGGTTGGCAAAAAACTTACCCATACACGTTATTGCAAAGCATAAAGATAAACTGAGCCAAATAGAAGCATTAGTACTTGGAACTGCTGGTTTTTTTGATAAAAAACTAAATGATGATTACTTGAAATTTTTGCAAAAAGAATATTTTCATCTTCAAAAAAAATACGAATTAGTTAGCATTGATAAGGGAATATGGAAGTTTGGAAAAATGCGCCCAGGAAATTTTCCAACCATTAGATTGATGCAATTTGCCGCACTTTTATATCAAAGCAGTCATTTATTTTCAAAAGTTTTAGCCGTTGATACTGTCAAAGATTTACAAACATTGTATCAATTAAAACACATTCATTTAATACATTTAAGTGAGTTAAGTAACCATGATTTTGATGCGGTGAAAACTGATTTAGGAAATTCGGCAATCAATACAATCATAATAAATACGGTTGTTCCCATTGTTTTTTTATATGGGAAATTACGTTTTGACGAAAGCAAATGTGATAAAGCAGTGGCATGGTTAGAACAATTAAAGCCCGAAAAAAATAATGTTATTACTTTTTGGGAAACCTTAAATATAAAATCTCAAAATGCAGCACAAACACAAGCATTATTACAATTAAAAAATGAATATTGCGATCATAAAAAATGTTTGAATTGTGAAATAGGTTTTCATGTTTTAAACAACAACTAATTATTTATGAAAAAAATTCTATTTGGATTACTGTTTATACTTTTTTTTACTTTGCAAAATTATGCTCAAAAAACTTTATTGTTTTTAAATACTAACACCCATAAAACTATTGAAATATATGAAGGACAAACTCTTTCAATTCAATATAGAGGATATAACAATCAAATATATCATTTTAAAAACATGGTGAGCCAAATAAATGATTCAACTATACTATTGGGAAATATGAGTGAGGAACAGCCTGTTTGGGTTCAAAAATTAATAGGAAAATTTGAACCTAATTATCGCATCATTGCCATTAAAGATATTGTGGCATTTAGGAGAATTACAATAGGAAGAACTTTGGGAAAAAGTCTTGTATCAAGTACCATTGCTCTAGGAACAATTTATGGTATGTATAATTTGTTTAGCAAACAAACTTTAAGTTACGCTCCAAGTATTTTAGTTTCTTTTGGAATTGGAATAATTTCTACTACTTTAAATGCAATAATTTTACCTGAAAACCCAAAATACAAAGTAAAAGAAGGTTGGGTTATTAGTGTAAGAAATTAACTAAATATATTCGCTCATTTCCAAAGCCATTTTCTTTGCTTCTTTCATTGCTGCTTCGGCAAAGTCAAATCCATTGCTCGCATAAATAATACTTCGAGAAGCATTAATTAATAAACCAATTTCATCGGTTTTTCCGTACTTAACTACCTCGGCTAAACTTCCTCCTTGTGCACCAACTCCAGGAACCAATAAAAAATGAGTAGGAGCATGCTTTCTAATAATAGTAAAATCTTGAGGTTTGGTGGCACCTACCACAAACATTAATTGTTCATCGGCAGCTAATTTGCAAGTGTTTTTTATAACATGTTCAAACAGAAATTCATCATTTAATTTTTGTTGCTCATAATCGGCACTACCAGCATTACTGGTTAATGCCAAAACAATTCCCCATTTGTTTTTATACTCAAAAAATGGCGCTAAACTATCATTTCCCATGTATGGTGCAAGAGTAATGGCATCAAAATTCATTTTTTCAAAAAATGCTTTAGCATACATGTTACTCGTATTTCCTATGTCACCACGTTTTGCATCGGCTATTGTTAAAATATTGCTTGGAATTAAAGCCAATGTTTTAGCCATACTCTGCCATCCGCTTATACCTTCTGCTTCATAAAATGCAGTATTTATTTTATAGCTTACGCAATAATCTTTTGTAGCTTCAATAATAGCTTTATTAAACTCAAAAATTGGATCTTCGGTGGCTAATAAATGCTTTGGAATTTTTGTTAAATCAGTATCTAAGCCTACGCATAAAAAGCTTTTCTTTGATTTGATTTCTGATATTAGTTCTTGTTTTGTCAATGTAAAAATTGTTTTTTTTAAAATAAAAAATTCAGTTCAAATATAAAATTGTTCATGCTTTTACCCGTGTTTGTTGGTTTAATTCCTTGAAGTATACCATTGTTTATACTCATAAAACCATACTTAAGCATGGTTTGAAAGCTAACATGACCTAACCTTATATGATAACCAACACAAGCCAACAAATCTAATTTATTTAAATTAGGAATGCTGTCATACCTATCTAAAAATGGACCTTTGTAAATAGATGAAGTGAGTAAATAGGAAAACTGAGGGCCAAAAAGTATTTTATGGTTTTCATCTTTTGTTAAATTAATAAAACATAACAAAGGCATGTCTAAATAAAATAATCTAATGGCGCTGTATTCATTGTCTTTTGGGGTAAAATTACTTCCTCTAAAACTTCCATTTAATTCAATTTGATAACCCCACTTTTCACTTTTAAATTTTCTGCGCATATAAATACCTCCATTTAAACCAAAATTTGAAGTATTATTACTGTTTTCCTCGCCCATTAAAGTGCTAAATTGGCAACCTAGTTTTATTCCAAATTTATATTTATCATCGGGTAAAACTTTCACAGGCCTACTTTCATCTTCCTCTAAAGTAGAATCAATTGCATCTTCAACTTGTGCTTGAAGCAAATTAGAGCATATTATAAAAGCAAAAATAATTACAAATTTTATCCTATTCATAAACAAATATTGAAATGCGAAAATACTAGATTTTAAAAAGGTTTTTCATAAAATATTCTTATAAAATTGTTGTGTTTGATATTTTTGTTAAAAGTGATTAACATTTAATAAAATAACAAACAAATTATGAAACTTCGTATAGTAAGTAACGCATGTATAGGTAAATATTTTATTACAATTCTGTTATTCAGTTTGTTATAGCAGTCATCAGATCCATTGTTAGCAAATACATACTTTTCCACAAGTTATAAACTTTATTGGTCTGATTGTTAGCAATACACGTAATAATGATAAAAAAATAAGGTGCTTTTGTAACATAAAAACTATGAATATGCCTAAATTGCAGCCAGAAAAAAAGAATATTTTGATGAACAAGACAGAAGATAAACCAATCATTTTAACTAAACGCAAAAACATTCAAACAGTATTAGATTATTGTGTGGAACAAAAATTGAGTTTCAGTGCTAATCCTCGCGCAATCAGCATAGATGAGTGGGAAATTGAATTAAACATTACAACAATTAAAGGTGCAATTGCATTAGGAATTTTTGTTAAAGAAAATAAATTAGAAATATATGGTATGGGCACAACAAGTCCAGAAATGGTAAGTAAGCCAAAACCGGCTGCACCAACTGTAAATAATAAAAAAGTAGAACCCAAAGAATCTTTTGTAGCTCCAAGCTTAATTGATGAATTAGTTTCAACTCCAGTAGCAGAAGAAAAAATAGAAGCTTCAACTACACTTTCGTTTGACTTAAATAACAGTAACAACTAAAAGAAATTAAAGTTGTTGTCATAAACATTTAGGTGAATCTCTTATTGCAAGTAAGAGAAAATTTAATTGATTACACAGAATGCGGACGCGTGCAAGAGCGTCCGCTTTTGTATTTTATAGGCCTCCCATTTATTAAATATTAAACACTTATTACACTTATAATGAAAGATTACAAAAATTATTATATTGTTTCAGCTTCACCCGAAGAAGTATATTTAGCACTTACATTAGAATCTACCATTATGCTTTGGACAGGCGATAAAGCTGAAATGGTTGCTGAACCAGGAACCGAATTTTCCATGTGGGATGGAAGTATCATTGGAAAAAACATTGAATTTGATCCAAATAAAAAAATTGTTCAAGAATGGTATTTTGGAGAAGAAGAAGCAGAAATTCCATCTATTGTTACCATTAAACTACATGAACACAAACAAGGTACTTCAGTTGAATTACGACATACAAACATTCCTGATGATGCCTTTGAGGATATTTGTGAGGGTTGGGATTATACTTACTTTGCGGAGTTGATTGATTTTTACGAAGACTAAAAAAAGTGAAATTCGAAAAAATAAATTCGAAATTCGAAAAATAAATTTCAATACGTCTAATCACTTCATCAACCGATCAACCATAAAAAAACCCAAGTTTTTAAAGCTTGGGTTTTTTTATTTACTATAATTATTAACTAATTATTTTTTCTTTTTACCACCATCTTCAGAAGCTGCACTAACCGCTGCTCTTGTTGATTTTACAATCACAACTGGATTGTTTGGTGAATCTAATAATACAATATTAGGAGCTGATAATTCTTTTACAACAATTGATTTACCAATTTCTAATGCGTCAATTTTAATTTCGATAAATTCAGGTAAATTAGCTGGTAAACCTTTAACACGTAGTTTTTGTTGTTTGATCATTAACTTACCACCCTGACGAACACCTACTGAATTACCTACACATTTGATAGGAATTAATATTTCAATTTCTTTGCTATCGTTTAATTCTAAAAAATCAGCATGTCTAATTGAATCGTTTACTGGGTGAAATTGCATATCTTTCAAAATAGTTTTGAAAATAGTTCCATCTATATCCAATTGTACTTTGTAAGTATTTGGAGTGTAAACTAAAAGTTTGAAATCCGATTCATACATTGTAAAATGTATATGTTCTTTTCCACCATAAAGCACACAAGGTACTTTACCTGCTGCTCTTACAGCTTTAGTAGCTGCTTTTCCTAAATCGTTGCGTTTGTAACCAAACATTGCTAAAGTTTTCATTCTTTTTGTTTCTCCTTTTTGTTTTTTTTAAGTGGCAAAACCCATTTCGTAATTTCCGATACTAATTTTGCTTTTTGGTTTATATTTAATTAATCTTTTTGTAAGTCAAATAATGAACTAATACTACCGTGTTCATTTACGTTTCTTATTGCTTCAGCAAACAAATTTGCCGAACTCAATACTTTTATTTTAGAACTCTGAACTTTTAATGGAATGGTATCAGTTACCACCAATTCGTCAATTACAGAATTTTCAATAGTTTCAATGGCCTTACCTGAAAGAACAGGATGCGTACAAAAAGCACGAACACTCAATGCACCTTTTTCTTTCATTAACGAAGCTGCTTTAGCCAATGTGCTTCCGGTATCAATAATATCATCAACCATTACCACATGTTTTCCGCTTACATCACCAATTAAAGTCATGGAAGCTATTTCATTCGCTCTACGTCTTTCTTTGTCGCAAATTACCATATCAATACCTAAAGCTTTTGCATATGTTCTTGCTCTGGTTGTAGAACCCATATCGGGTGATGCAATGATTAGGTTTCCTACGTTTGCTAATTTTTTAATATATGGTAAAAATATTACCGATGGATCCATGTGATCTACAGGAATTTCAAAAAACCCTTGAATCTGTGGAGCGTGTAAATCCATAGTCATTACACGGCTGGCACCAACAGCAGTAAGCATGTCAGCTACTACTTTTGAACCAATTGCAACACGAGGCTTGTCTTTTCTATCTTGACGAGCCATTCCAAAATAAGGAATTACAGCAGTTATATAATGAGCCGATGCACGTTTTGCAGCATCTATCATTAGTAACAATTCCATTAAATTATCTGCATTTGCAAAAGTAGATTGAATTAAAAACACATCGCAACCACGAACACTTTCGTTGAAACTAGGCTGAAATTCGCCATCACTAAATTTTGTTGTGGTGCAATCACCAAGTTCTTGTCCGAAAGCTTCAGCAATTTTTTCGGATAAATAACGTGAATTAGTACCTGAAAATAATTTTACTTGGTTATTGTTTGCCATTGTTTTGAATTTAAGTATCGTGTTTCTATGCAATTAGCTTACCCAAACTATGTTAAGTAAGCTAATCATCTATTTTGAAACTAAAATTGTTGTCCGACTAGGGCTCGAACCTAGACTCTACTGAACCAAAATCAGTTGTGTTGCCAGTTACACCATCAGACAATTTCCATTACTTTCGTTTTGGGGAGTGCAAAAGTATTTTTTTTTTACAAAAAATAAAGTATTTTGTTAAAAAAAATTATTGATAAAAAGCAATTAAATATAAATCAGTGACAAACAATAGTCGTTATGTGTAAATATTGTGACTAAACACTGCAAAAATAATAGAACTTTTGTAGTTGATGATTCAAAACATCAAAAATTGAATAATATTTTAACAATTGCTTTAATTTCACCTTATTCGGGTAATAGGTTTGCTACCTATTTGAATTATTATGCCGAAAATTTACTCAAAAAAGGAAAAAAAGTAATTGTAATTAGTCCTGAATTTCATGAAATTTCAGAATATATAAAGTTAAAAGCACCTAAATTTTTAGCAAATTTTACTGCTTTACCCTTAGATGAAAAAATATTTACCAATAATAATCCCAATTATTTTGAAGTTTTAGGAAGATGGAGTGCAGTAAGTAGCAAAATAAAAATTGGTGAGAAAAAAATAAATGCTGAAGTTGATTTTGTGTTTTTCTCTCCTATTGATCCATTTATTCGTGGTGCGGTGCATTTATTTATTCTGAATAATGTATTTAAATATAAATGGAGTGGAATTTATTTCAATCCAAAACCATACAGATTAAAACAACTAAAGCTAAATGTAGATCCTAAATTTTTAGAACCAGATTATTTATTTCGCTCCCATAACTGTGTAGGTGTTTGTGTTTTAGACCGTTTTATTACTGAACCTTTAAAAAGTAGGGTTTATAAAAAGGTTGTTGTTTTTCCTGAAATAAGTAATGTAAGCATTCAAAATAAGGATTCTATTTATAGTAAACAAATTAAAGAAATGTCCAAAAGTCGTGTAGTTGTTGGTTTATTAGGAGTTGAACAAAATGAAGGAATTACAGCTTTAATTCGTTTAATCAAAAAAGTAGATACCGATAAATACTTTTTTGTATTTGCTGGCAAACTTGATTTTAGCTCCATGGATGAAAAGCAAAGAAATGAAGTAGAAAATTTTATGAACGACCACGCTCCTAATATTTTATTTATACTTCATCCTTTGAACGATGAAGAAATTAATCAAATTTATAAAGAAATAGACATTAGCTATTTATATTTTTATAATTATGTTTCTTCCAATCATTTGCTTACCAAAGCTGCCTATTATCAAAAACCAGTTTTAGCCAATAAAGATTTTTGTGTGGGCGATACCGTTAAAAAATTTAAAATTGGCTTGAGTGTAAATGGTAAAATGGAGGAAAGTGTAAATGCCTTAGAGTTTTTAAGGCTGGAAAGACTTGATTTTGATGTGTTTGATAAGGAATCATTTACCGATTACTATGCTTTGCAAAGCGAGTCTTTTTTGGATAATGCATTGGAACAAATCATGTTTTTTTAAAATTCAAATTCTCAAATTACTTTAATTACTTTAATCACTTGATTTAATTAATAAAAAGTCTTTATTCGTAAAAAATTAATTATTAAAAGCCGTGAATAGTTTTTGGGATTTATTTAAACCACAAGAGTTAATAGAATATGGTGGATTTGCATTGGTGCTAATCATTATATTTTTTGAAAATGGTGTGTTTTTTGGTTTCTTTCTTCCTGGCGATTCTTTGCTTTTTACAGCAGGTTTATTATGCACCACTGTTTTAAAAATTTCATTGTATAAACTCATTGTTGGAATTGCAATTGCAGCTATTGCAGGCTACTATTTCGGATATTGGTTTGGTTGGAGAACAGGAAATAATATTTACCAACGAAAGGAAAGTATTTTCTTTAAGAAAAAATACATTGAAACAGCCGAAGTTTTTTATAAAAAATATGGGGGAATTGCCTTAATTTTAGGCAGGTTTTTACCCATTGTTAGAACATTTGCCCCCATTTTAGCAGGAATAGTTAGGGTAAATCAAATAATTTTTTTTATGTATAATGTTATTGGAGCTTTGCTTTGGCCAATAGTAATTTGCGGTGCGGGTTTTAAAATTGGGCAAATATTTCCACAAGCCATTGATTACTTAAACTACATCATCATTTTATTTATAGTAGTCACCAGTATTCCAGTAATAAAATCGTTAAGCAAAAAGAAGAAAATCGCTGATTAACAGATTGGGTGAACGCACTTATTTTTGAGATATCTGTTTATCACTCTTTTTCTTACATTTGCCAAATATGCAACAAGGAATTTTATATGTTGTGCCAACACCAATTGGCAATTTAGAAGACATCACACTTCGGGCCATTCGTGTGTTAAAAGAAGTAGATTTAATAATAGCCGAAGATACTCGGCAAAGTCTTAAATTATTGAACCATTTTGAAATAAAAAAAACAATTCAAAGTTACCATATGCATAATGAACATAAGGTTTTACAGCGTTATGTAGATGAAATTTTAGGTGGAAAAAACATTGCTTTGGTGAGTGATGCGGGCACACCCGCAATCAGTGATCCTGGATTTTTATTGGTACGTGAATGTTTAAAAAATAATATAAAAGTAGATTGTTTGCCAGGGGCAACGGCTTTTGTTCCTGCATTAGTTAAAAGTGGTTTGCCTGCTGATAGTTTTTGTTTTGAAGGTTTTTTACCAGAAAAAAAAGGAAGACAAACCATGTTAAAAAAATTATGTGAAGAAGAACGTACCATTATTTTATATGAAAGTCCACACAGGTTACTAAAAACCTTGAAACAATTTATTGAATATTTTGGTGCGGAAAGGCTGATAAGTGTAAGCCGCGAGCTGACCAAAACTTTTGAAGAAACTGTAAATGGAACCATTCAAGAAGTGTTGACTCATTTTGAGAATAATATAGTTAAAGGTGAATTTGTGATTGTAATAGATGGTAAAAAATAATTATTTAAGATGGTTGCTTTATAGCATTGGTGGTGCTTTAAGCTTTGCCTTGGCATGGATTCCTTTTAACATTACACCATTAATTGTAGTCAGTTTTTTTCTGTTTTTATTATTGGAACAAGAAGTAAGACAAGCAAAAAAACATTGGTTTCAATATTTTTTATTTATAACAATTGGTAGCTTTACATTCAACTTTTTAACTACTTATTGGATTTGGAATGCCAGTCCGGGGGGAGCAGTTTTTGCTTGGCTTTTCGATACTTTCTTAATGATAATTCCTTTCCTAGTTTTTTATTTTGTAAATAAAAAAACAGGCATTCCAAACTATTTGTTTTTTATTGCCTTATGGATTAGTATGGAATTACTGCATACCAATTGGCAATTTGCTTACCCTTGGTTAATAGTTGGAAATGTGTTTTCAGCATGGCCAAAACTAATTCAATGGTATGAATATACTGGTGTTTTTGGTGGTAGTTTTTGGGTTTTAATTACCAGTGTAGCGAGTTTAAAATTATATAATTATTACATACAATTTAAAATCATTCCTGTCAAAAAAATATTCAACCAATTATTTATTTATTTGCTAGCTCCACTGTTTGTTTCATTCTATATTTTATCCGACAGACATGCACCAAAAAAAGTTTTAAATCATTACAGTGAAATAACCATTATTCAACCCAATATAGATCCTTATAAAGATAAATTTGGCGGATTAACTCCTTTGGCTCAAACAGAAAAAATGTTAGCGATGGCACAAACAAAAATTACTCCTGAAAGCCATCTAATAATATTCCCCGAAACAGCCATTCAAGATGACATAGATGAACTAAATATATATAACAGTAACTCCATTAATTTATTAGATACATTTACTCAAAATCATGCTGGTTTAAGTGTGTTAACTGGTGCAAGTTCTTATAAGTTTTATTTCACCGAAAAAGACGTTACTCCAACTGCACGATTGTATCAAACTAACTTGTATTACGATTATTTCAATACCGCAATTTTCAAAAATAGCATGGCTCCTAAATGGGAAATTTACCATAAAAGTAAGTTAGTTCCTGGTGTAGAAAATATGCCTTATGTAAATGTTTTTAGTTTCCTAAAAAACTTTGTCATTGACCTTGGCGGAACCAGTGGTGGCTTAGGTCGAGATAAAGAACCAACTAATTTTTCTGATGTAAATAAAGTTCAATACGCACCTGTAATTTGTTATGAAAGTGTTTTTGGAGAATATGTTTCAGAATATGTAAAAAAAGGTGCAAACATTATTTGTGTAATTACCAACGATGGTTGGTGGGGAAATACTCCTGGCTATAAACAGCATTTTGAATATGCAAAACTACGTGCTATTGAAAACAGACGATACGTGGCTCGTTCAGCAAACACTGGAATTTCAGGCTTTATTGACGATGAAGGAAACAGCTTGCAACAAACCAAATGGGATGAAGCAATTGTTATCAATGAAAAAGTGAAAATAAATACTGAAATTACTTTTTACACCAAACATGGCGATTTTATAGGTTACATGGCAGCATTTTATTTGTTGTTTAATTTACCTATGATTTTTGGTAGGAGAAGGATGTGAATTTAAGTTTTCAATAACTACCTAATCAATTCTTCCCAATATTCCACAGCTCTGCGGGTATGAGGAATTACAATAGTTCCTCCAACAATATTGGCTACGGCAAAAATTTCAAACATTTGCTCGGTTGTAACTCCCGCTTCATGGCATTTACCCAAATGATATTTTACACAATCATCGCAACGTAAAACCATACTAGCCACCAAGCCTAACATTTCTTTTACCTGGCTGGTTAATGCACCATCGGCATAAGTGTTACTGTCTAAATTAAATAATCGTTTCAATACTAAGTTTTCAGAACCTAATATTTTATCGTTCATCTTTTCGCGGTAAGCGTTAAATTCTTCTATTTTATTCATATTTTTAATACTTTCAGTTTATAGCCTCTGGCAAAATTTACTTTAAATATTTAGTGAAATTACTTTCCAAAAATTCGGTTAATTCTTTAGGTTTATTGGTTCCAATCAATATTTTTTTGCCATTTTTTAAAACCAATTGCAAGCCCATATTTCCAGAAATATTATATGCTTTTCCATTCTTAAAACTATATCGGTAACCCCAACCGCCATATTCCCAAATGGGTGAATATTTTCTAATATTTGCCTCAGCTATTTCATCCCAAATAAATATTTTTTCCTTTAAATGAAATGGAAATAATTGATAGTAAATTCCTTTTTCATTGATTTTGGTTTTTAGTTGAAAAAAAACCAATAATAAATCAACGAACAAAACTATTAATATTGGAGCAAATTCAACAAATGCTGTTAAATCAAAAGCAAAATGATAAATGGCCAAAGCATTTACCAAAAGCATTAAAATGACGACCCAAATTTGCCTTATTTTTTGAATTTCAATAAAAGATTTTCCCATGATATTGTTTTACAATAGTAGCGAATTTTAAAAATAATTATTTCCCTGATTTATTTTTCAAATTGATACATATAAATTATCATTTTCTATTTGCAAAATTATAAGCTAATTTGCGCCTGTTTTAATTATGACTGAACCCAAACGATATTTAGTAACAGCAGCTTTGCCATACGCAAACGGACCTGTTCATATAGGCCATTTAGCTGGCTGTTACCTTCCTGCCGATATTTATGTGCGCTACTTAAAAGCACAAGGCAAAGAAGTTATTTTTATTTGCGGTAGCGATGAACATGGCGTGCCAATTACCATTAAAGCAAAAAAAGAAGGAATTACACCCCAACAAGTGGTAGATAAATATGATGGCATTATGAAAAATGCTTTCAAGGATTTTGGCATTGATTTTTCTTTTTATGGCCGAACTTCATCAAAAACTCACCACGATACTGCGCAAGAATTTTTCAGGAATTTATACGACAAAGGAATTTTTAAAGAAGAAATTACCAATCAATATTTTGATGTTGAGGCCAATCAATTTTTAGCCGATAGATACATTACAGGAACTTGCCCACGCTGCGGAAACACTAATGCTTATGGCGATCAATGTGAAAAATGTGGAACTACTTTAAGTCCTACAGATTTAATCAATCCTAAGTCGGCTTTAAGTGGTGCAACTCCAATTTTAAAGGAAACTAAAAACTGGTTTCTGCCAATGGACACCATTCAACAATCAGTACAATTTCAGGAATACATTAAACGTTTTGATGCCTGGAAAAGTAATATAAAAGGTCAGTGTAACAGTTGGCTTACCGAAGGTTTACAACCTAGAGCCATGACACGTGATTTAGATTGGGGAGTTCCAGTTCCAGTTGAAGGTGCAGATGGCAAAGTTTTATACGTTTGGTTCGATGCTCCTATTGGTTATATCAGTGCCACTAAAGAGTTTCTTTTAACTTCGCACTCCGCACTTCGCACTTCGCACTTCGAAGATTGGTGGCAAAATGAAGACACTGCATTGATTCATTTTATAGGAAAAGATAATATCGTTTTTCATGCTATTATTTTCCCAATGATGTTAATGACACATGGTAAATATATTTTACCTACCAATGTACCGGCAAATGAGTTTTTAAATTTAGAAGGTGATAAAATTTCAACTAGTAGAAATTGGGCAGTTTGGTTACATGAATATTTAATAGATTTCCCCAACAGGCAGGATGAATTGCGTTATGTATTGACCAGTATTGCACCTGAAACCAAAGATAGTGAGTTTACTTGGAAAGATTACCAAACCCGCATTAACAGTGAATTGGTGAGCATTTTCGGTAATTTTATAAATCGGGTTTTGGTATTAAGCAATAAGTTTTATGAAGGAAAAATTCCTACCATCAATACTCCTTTAACTGATGAAAAATTATTGACTTGTCGCCAAGTTTGTTTTGATGGTGTAGCACAAAGTTTGCATGCCATGCGTGAAGATTTAGACGCTGTAAAATTACGTGATGCACAAGCAGAATTTATCAATATTGCAAGAGCTGGAAACAAATATTTGGCCGATACTGAACCATGGAAACTAATAAAAACAGATGCTGAAAGTGTTAAACAAATTATGTTTGATGCTTTGCAAATTTGTGCCAAGTTAGCCATTGCAGCAGCACCATTTTTACCTCACACTGCCAATAAATTAAAAATAATGTTGGGAGACGAAAACATGAATTGGAATGCTTTATTTAATGAAACTATATTATTAGAAAACCACCAATTAGGCAAACACGAAATTTTGTACAAACAAGTAGAAGACGAAGAGATACAAAAGCAATTAAATAGATTGGAAGAAATAAAAAAAGCAAATGATGAACAGCCTATAAAAACTCAAACTTTTGCAGAATTAAAGCCTGATATTAACTACGAAGATTTTGAAAAATTAGACTTGCGAGTTGGTAAAGTTTTAGAAGCAGAAAAAGTTCCAAAAGCCGATAAGTTATTAAAATTAACAGTGGATTTAGGATTTGAAAAACGAACTATTTTAAGTGGCATTGCTGAATATTATAAACCAGAAGAATTAGTTGGTAAATTAGTAACAGTTGTGGCCAATTTAGCCCCAAGAAAAATAAGAGGAATAGAAAGTCAAGGAATGCTATTAATGGCTGGAAATGATTTTGGAAAACTGTATAATGTAAGCACTGAAAAAGACATTGAGTTAGGAAGTGTAGTAAAATAATATCATTCTAAGTAGTTAAAATTTAAATTTATAGACTATAAATTTTATAATCAAAAATGTTTCAAAAATTATATTATCAAAAATTATTATTCTTCCGTGTTCTACTAGTTTTAGTAATTTA
>CANGGG010000014.1 GCA_947453415.1 Bacteroidota bacterium
AAAGAAGACACACTGTTTACTGGCATTTCAGCAATTGCCAAAGCAGCAATACCAGCGGTGAATGAAGGAGCAAAAACAGCTGGACAAAATTTGTATGGGTTCAATAATGGATCATCCACAATTTTATTAATTACTTCCTTCACTTCATCTATTCCTAAAGGATGAATCAATAAAGCATCTATGGTGTTAATTTTCGGGGTTATAACACGGTAACCCAATTTCACAAAGGCATTGTTTACCACTGCAATACGTTTATCTTGATATCCGCTCATAGAAAAGCCAGTAAGAGAAATAATAATTCCTTTTTCTTTCCCAGATGGTGCATATAAAAGTAAAGGAGTTTTACCACTTGAAAGTAATAATTCACAATCCTTTCCTTTACTATAATTTTTCAGCAATGAAGTATTTACAATAAACCTTAGCCCTGCTAAAAACGATATCATAGTTGGATTTTAAATAAAATTACTAAAATCCTCCTTCAGCGGGCTGTGTTTTAACAGGTGAAACTGGTTCACGGGGCTTGTCTTTTACCACGCCCTTTATAGTTAATACCAAACTATTATTGCTTGCATTGCTAGTAACGGTAATGGTTTTTGTAAATGCACTTCTTAATGAACCCGCACTATAAACAACAGTTATTTTAGCTTTTTGGCCAGGCATAATTGGCTCGCGGGGCCAGCTAGGAGCAGTACAGCCACAGCTTGGTTGAACATTACTTAATATTAATGGTGCTTGACCTTTGTTGGTAAATTCAAAACTATATTCTGATGGAGCTCCATCCCAAATGGTACCAAAGTCATGTGTCATTTTTTCAAAAGCTATTTCTGCTTTTGGTCCATCTTTTTTATCTTGAGCAAATAATTGGCTAAATCCAACTAAAACTATAAAACTAAAAATTACTATTTTCTTCATGTGATTTGTATGGTAAAAATTGAAAGTTCAAAGTAAACTAAAATCTAAAATTTAATGAAATGTTTTTTCAAAATAATATTTTAGGTAAAACGAATACGAATAATCAAATATTTGAGTTTGGATGTCAATAACAGGTTCAAACCTAGCACTCATTTGAATTTGATTGAACAAGGTTTTGTTATAAATTATTCTTGGAATAATTAAGCTTCTACTATTGGGTTTGAATGTTGGATCATCAATGCTCTGACATTGGTATATAGCTGTTCCTCGTGGTGAAATAAAGTATTGACTTTCAAAATAACTCAACATAAATTGCAGGTTACTATATTGATAAGTTAGGTTTCCATAAATAGCCTTGCCATCATTTTGATTGGCAAAAACTAAAGTATCACCGGTGTCTTTATAGCCTAATAAGTATGATTCAAAAACCACTTTTTGTTTTTTAGAAATTTCATAACTAGTTTTCAATCCCAAAGTATAATTGGCACGCATGGTTAATTTATTTACCATATCAGCATCTATTTGTCCGCCAGCATGGCTTAACATGCCTTGTAAAACTGAATAAACTTTAAATTTGTATGTTGGGTTATTTAATAATTGCGTATAATTTAAACCAGCGGTAAATTGCTCCTTATATGGTGAGCCACGCTCAATGAATTTTTCCCAATTAATCCAAATATCCAAAAACGTTTTTGGCTTTTGATATTTTAATTGAAAACCATTTTCTAATCTATGTTCTATGTTTCTAGCAATGTCGAACATGGGTTCAATGATTTGGTGACTAGTGGCGCCCTCTAAAGTACCCAAAAGCATTTCCAAATTGCGGTATTTAGTTTTTACAGTAAAAGTTGGAATAACAGTTGTTTCTCCACCAAAATCATTTCTAACAAATACACCTGTTTGAATTTTTATATTACCTGTTGGCTGATACGAAAAGGAGGGACTTACTTGATATCCAAATAAGGTTCTTCCTAATTCTATGTCATTAAAATATTCAGTATTTCGCATGTAATTAAACACCGTTGCTGAAAAGCCAAACTTGCCGCTATCAGCTTCATTTACTGAAATGTGTTGGTTTAAATAACTGTTATCAACTTGCGCAAATAACCGAGCATTTACCCAAAACAAAATCGAAAAATAAATGAGTTTTAAAACCCTTGATTTAACCATAAAAATTATTGATTAGGATTGCAATTTATGTAAAAAGCGAATGAAAAATGAATAAAGCAGTATTTATGCTTCAATAAATTCAATTCCATTTTTTGCTAATTCAGCTAAAATAGGTTTGTAAAACTCAGCAGTAATTGGAATTTGAACACCTTTAGCTTTTATTTTATTTTGCAAAATTAATTTGCATGCTATTGCCATTGGCAACCCCACTGTTTTAGCCATGGCAGTGTAAGTTTTGTCTTCACCTTTTACTACCAATGTGCTATTAATTTTTTGCTTTTTGTTATTTAACTCAAATGCTATTTCATGTTTCATTACAATCATGTCTAAATCTGTTTTTTCTAACAACCATTTTTGTTGTAATAAATACTGAAGTATTTGGGCTGGAGTAGCATTTTCAAGTCCAATCATTTCATTGGTAAATAATCCCAACCATTTTACTCTTTTAAAGTCTTTGCTAGCTTTTGAAATGTTAAAAAATGCACAAAATACTTCTTCTACATTGCCATGATTAGCACCACTTAAAAACGATGCTACCAAGTCGCGATAGGTTAAAACATTACTATTATGAATGCAAAAACTATCGTCTGTTAAGCCTAATTTCACTAATAAATTCCAGCTTTGGCTAAATCCTTTTTTGCGCAAAGTTCCTCTAATTACGGAAGTAGCTTTTTGTAAACCATAGGGTTCAATATAACTTAAACTATCGCGGTTGGCATACATTTCAAAAACACCATAATTGGCAATATTCACGCTAGCTGTTTGTTCAAAAATTCTATTTGGTGGTATAAATTTTATTAACCCATTTTCTAAATATTGAGCGGTAGCTTGTCCAGCTAAAATAACGTTTCTTGGGTTCCAAGTAAATTTATAGTTCCACGGATTGGTATCAAATTCAGGAGCAACCAAACCACCACAAAACGATTTGAAAGAGGTGATATTTCCCCCATCTTTTTGTATTTTGTGAATCATTTCCATAGCCGACAAATGGTCAATGCCTGGATCTAAACCTATTTCATTTAAAAACAAAACATTAGCTTTCAAAGCTGCTTCGTTTAAACTTTGCATTGGAGGCGTTACATAACTGGCAGTTACCAAATTCTTTTTAAATTTAATACAGTCGTGCGCTGCAATAATGTGTAAAGTAGGAGGTAAAAGTGAAACCACTAAATCTGTATTTTTTATAGCTTCTTCGCGTTCGTTTTGGTTATTAATATTAAATGCTAAAGCAATTCCTTGTTTACTACTTCCTATTTTTTGCTTGGCTAAATCAATGCTTTGATCAGCAATTGTAACTTGCCAATTTTCCTTTTTGGCGTTTGCCAATAAATATTTTATTAAGTATGAAGAAGATAGACCTGCGCCTATTACCAATATTTTTTTCATAAAAACCCCTTTTAAAATGCATTGCAAACATATATTTCATTTACATGGAAACAAACTGTTTTTAAACAACAAAAAACCGACTAATCAATTGCTTGATAGTCGGCTTTTGTAGGTAATTTAAATCTTATGAAGAGATATTATATAAGCTTACACTCGTACTTATTATAATTTTTTATTTGAATTTTCTTCTTGTTGTTCGCTTACTGGTTTTTCTGTTTTATTAGATTTGCCACAACCTTTGGTAAATGTTCCTAATGTTAAGCCACCAAATAATAATATAATCAAAGTTGTTTTCATGTTTTTTTATCTTGTAGTCTATTAACGTTCACAAAAATAAAATAGTTACATTGAATTAATATTTTTTTTTGATGAACTTGATTTATTGATTGTTAAAATAAAATACAATTAATTAGTACAAAAAAAACCCGTTTTTCAACTGAATGAAAAACGGATTTTTTTTACAGGATTATCTAAAAACTACAAAGCTTCTGCGTATAATTTTTCTACTTCTGCCCAATTTACTAGATTCCAAAATGCTGTAATATAATCAGGTCTGCGGTTTTGGTAATGCAAATAATAAGCATGTTCCCAAACGTCTAATCCTAAAACTGGAGTTCCTTTGCATTCTGCAATGTCCATTAAAGGATTGTCTTGGTTTGGAGTGGAGCAAACACATAATTTTCCTTCTTTCAAACATAACCAAGCCCAACCTGAACCAAAACGGGTAGTTGCTGCTTTTGCAAATTCTTCTTTGAATTTATCCATTCCACCTAAGTCGGCATTAATGGCATCTAATAATTTTCCACTAGGACTTCCACCAGCATTTGGGCCAATAATTTTCCAAAAGAAACTATGGTTAAAATGCCCGCCACCATTGTTGCGAACTGGCATTGGATATTTTGAAATATTTTTACAAATTTCTTCAATGCTTAAATTTTCAGCATCGGTTCCAGTCAAAGCATTGTTTAAATTGGTAACATAAGCTTGATGGTGTTTGCTGTGGTGAATTTCCATCGTGCGAGCATCAATATTTGGCTCTAGCGCAGTGTATTCGTAAGTAAGTTTTGGTAATTCGAATGACATAATATTTATGGGTTTTTAAAGTTTAAAATAATGCATTATAAAATTGAGCAATTCAATTTTATAATGCAAATGTAAAAATATAAACCAAATTTGGTAATGAAATGTTTTGTATAATTTACTGTTTTTTAGTTATTAGGTTGATTAGTTAATTGAGTTCTGATATAAATATTTACCTATTGCTCATTGCCAATTGACAATTTTCCATTGTAAGTTAGCTTCCGATTATCGTCCAATGTCTATTAAAAATTGTCCATAATACATTTCAAATAACAAAATATCTTGATAAATTGGTGTTTAGTTTCATAGTAAATACGGAAATCAAAGCTAAAATTTGTTTTTTTAAATATATATCAAAATCAACATGAAAAACTGCATTTCATTTGCACTATTATTTATTAGTACTTTAACAGTATTTGCTCAGGTAGAAAATCCAAGAGGTGTAATTAAAAATCCAAAGGGATTTAAAGAAAAATCTCATAATTTTTTGATGAGTAAACGATTTAAAACTGCAACTGGACAGCGGGATAGTTTGCAAGCTATTAATTTGTTATTTAACAAAGACACCACTCAACGTGGTATTGAATACAGAGCTTTAGACTCAGTTTATCGTGATTTATTATCAAAATATAATGAGTTAAATAGAAAGCATAAATCATTACAAACCGATTATACTGAAATGAACCAACGCTACACCGATTTACTAAAAACGGCATTAAGTAAAACGGAGCAATTAAACTTGGCATTGAAACAAAAAGAAGACATGCTTTCATTAAGAGAAAAACGCTTGGTTGAATTGGAAAGTATTATTCGCAGACAAGATTCAATTACCAATGCTTTAAATGAAATAGTAAAACGTGCTTTGTTAAGTTTTAACAGCGAAGAACTAACTGTTGAAATGAAAAATGGTAAAGTTTATGTTTCTTTAAGTGATAAATTATTATTCAAATCAGGAAGTGCGGATATTGAAGAAAAAGGCCAAGAAGCAATCAAAAAATTAGCTGATGTGTTAAATAAAAATCCGGAAATAGATGTGTTAATTGAAGGTCATACAGATAATGTCCCTTTGCGAAGCTCTATAAATTTTAAAGATAATTGGGAATTAAGTACAGGTCGTGCAACTAATATAGTTAGAATTATAAGTGATGTTAGTAAAGTAAATCCTAAGCGATTAACTGCTGCGGGCCGCAGTGAATACATGCCAAAAGTGAGTAATGATTCTCCTGAGGGAAGAGCTAAAAACCGTAGAACTGAAATTATATTAACGCCTAAGTTAGACGAGTTATACAAACTAATTGATAAAAAGTAAACATAAAAACTTTAAAATAGCTGCCATTATTGACAAAATAGCAGCTGTTTTTAAATTTTATTAGTATCAATATATCAATGCTTTGAAATATAAAATAAATTCTATTTACAATAATTTGATACAAAATATAAATAATAGTATCATTTTTGCATCTTAGTATTTATTCATAAAATTAGCCATTAAATCATGTTCAAATTCTTAGTATATTTATTTTTGTTTTACACCGCATCGCGCTTTATTTTTGGCACTTTACTTGGTTACAAAAAGAGTAATCAAATTCCAAATCATTCACCAAATTCAATGGAAGATGAAGAAATAAAAGTTAAACCTAAAAAAGCTTCATCGAGTAATAATAACCAAAAAACAAATTCCAACATAGGAGAGTATGTTGATTTTGAAGAGATAAAATAAACCATGATTGAAAAAGTAGTACGTAGTATTTTATTAAAATCGTTTGGCTTAGAAGGATATTTAGCCATTGTAAGTGATGCTTATTTACGCATTACAAATCTTGGTTTTTTAAAAAATAAATATCCTGAATTATTTTTTTTAAAAAAAATTATAAAGCCAGGTTTTGTAAGTATTGATATAGGTGCAAACGTGGGTTATTATAGTACCAATATTTCAAAATTAAGTGGTACCACGGGTAAGGTTTTAGCTATTGAGCCAGTTCCTCTTTTTGCCAATGTTTTTAAACGCAATGCACATAAATTTGCATTGAAAAATATTACACTTCATCAAACTGCTTTAGGTGCTGAAAACAAAAATATAGAAATGGGAACGCCAGTAATTGATGGTGTTTTCAGACATGGATTAACACATGTTTTAAATGCCGAAAACGACAATACTGCATTAGAAACTTTTGAAGCAGAAATGAAAATTCCTGATGAATTATTTGCCAATATTACTCAACTTGATTTTATTAAATGCGATGTAGAAGGTTATGAAATATACTTATTTCCTCATTTGATTAATACAATTAAAAAGTTTAACCCACTTATTCAAATAGAAATTAGCACTTCAGAAAATCGTAAAATCATATACGAATTGCTGTCACCATTGGGATACAACGCCTTTGGTTTGAAAAATAATGAATTGTTCAAATTATCTTCAAATGAAAGCTTGAATTATACTTTAGGCGATTTATATTTTAAAAATTAGGCTAAAAAGTTTAATTTTTAATGCAACTTCAAGCAATCGTTTTTGTATTTACATTAATAAATAAACACAAAAAAAGCTGCTCCAAAAATATTTTGGAGCAGCTTTTTTATTACAAATTATGATCAACTGACAACTACAACACAGTTGTAAAATCACCAATACTTAAATCTTTTGCTTCACCATGATATTCTACACTATTTCCAATCATGGCATTGTCAATAACAGCATTTACTAACTTGGTATTAGTTTGAACAATACAATTACTTACTACTGAGTTTTGAACAGTACAACCATCGCCAATGCTAGCAAATGGGCCAACTACACTGCGATTTAATTTTACATTTTTGCCAATATAACTTGGTTGAATGATTACCGAACCATCCATTTTAACCGATTCATGAACCATGTTTTCATGGTCGTTTTGCATGTATGAAAGTATACGGCCATTGGTAAAAACAGTAGAATTTTTATTGCCACAATCCAACCATTCAGTCACTTTTCCAGGTTCAAATTGAGTACCTTTTGCTTTCATGTTTTCCAAAGCATTTGTTAATTGATATTCACCTTTTTCAGTAACATTATTGTCTAATAAATACTGTAATTCTGAACGTAAATAAGCCCCATCTTTAAAATAATATATCCCAATAATGGCTAAGTCCGACACAAAATTTTCGGGCTTTTCTATAAAATCGGTAATTACATTATCAGCATTTACTTTAACCACACCAAACGGACGAGGATCTTCTACTTTTTGAACCCAAATAATTCCCTCTTTGCTTCTATCTAATACAAAATCAGCTTTAAATAAAGTATCGGCAAATACCACCAATACATTTCCATCCAAACTTTCCTTAGCACACATAATAGCATGCGCGGTTCCTAAAGCTTCATGTTGGTAATAAATACTTCCTTTAGCCCCTAATTTTTCGGCAATAGCTATCAAATTTTCTTCCACTGCTTTTCCAAAACTTGGTCCTATAATAAATGCAACCTCTTCTATTCCTTTACCACAAACTTTTTCTAAGTCTTCTATTAATTTTTGAACAATAGGTTTGCCAGCTACAGGCACTAAAGGTTTAGGAGTAGTTAAAGTATGAGGTCTCATTCTCTTTCCCATGCCAGCCATTGGAACTATTATTTTCATATCTTTTAAGTTTTAAATTTATGCATGCAATTATAAAATAAAAAAACAATTAATTTGATGATGTTTTTGAACCATGTTTTTTGTAATTATTAATTTATTTTTAAAAAAAAGGCCATTTTCATTGCAAAAGCAACAAAAATGACCTTTTGGTAATCAAATAAATACTGGTGATTTAGTCGGCTTTTCCTCCAAGCATCATAAATTCATTGACAATTATTTCGGTAACATAACGTTTTACGCCATCTTTGTCGGTGTAATTGCGGTTACTTAACTTACCCTCAATGGCTATCTCACTGCCTTTTTTTAAATACTTGGCAGCAATATCGGCTTGCTTGCCCCAAACTGTTAAGTTATGCCACATGGTTTCTTTCACTTCTTTACCGTTTTCATCGCGGTAACTTTCGTTGGTAGCTACACTGAATTTTGCTAATTTTTTTCCGTTAGTAGTTTCTTTAACTTCTGGATTTTGGCCTAAATTTCCTATTAGGCGGACGCTGTTTTTTAAATTGTTCATAGGTGTTTTTAAAATTTATTTATTTTTTACTAGTTAGCTTTTCCTCCAAGCATTAAAAATTCATTGACAGTTATTTCGGTTACATAACGTTTTACGCCATCTTTATCGGTGTAATTGAGGTTACTTAACTTCCCCTCAATGGCTACTTCACTGCCTTTTTTTAAATACTTGGCAGCAATATCGGCTTGCTTACCCCAAACTGTTAAGTTATGCCACATGGTTTCTTTCACTTCTTTACCGTTTTCATCGCGGTAACTTTCGTTGGTAGCTACACTGAATTTTGCTAATTTTTTTCCGTTAGTAGTTTCCTTAACTTCTGGATTTTGGCCTAAATTTCCAATTAGGCGAATGCTGTTTTTTAAGTTGTTCATACGTGTTGTTTTTTGTTTTTTTTAATTTAATAAATTGAACTTGTTGTTGACCATGCATTTCAATTGTTTTTGTAAATCAACACTGCAAAGATGTGGCGGCTTCAAAACACGATTCGTATATTATCCATTTAGTTCCGTTAATAACCGTATTTATCCGTTTGCAATCGAATTTTTTATTTCGTAGTTTAATTAAAAATATTTAATATTGTGTTAAAAATACAATTAAATTATTATATACTCAAGCAAAAATTTTAAAAAACATGAAAAACGAGAATATTATTTCAACATTATGCGCACTAGTAATAATAACAGGAGCCATTTTAAAAATAATGCACTTACCTTATTCCAACCAATTATTATTGCTGGGCTTTTTTTTAGATACCATTTATAAAAGTTGGATAATTAAAAAACTTAAAAATATCAAAAAGGAATTAGAAGCTAAATTAAAAGTTCAAAATGATTAATTATTATTATGGAAGCTAAAACATGTGCCAGTTGTGGCGAAATAATAAAAGGCCGAATCGACAAAAAGTTTTGTGATGATGCCTGTCGAAGTAATTTTAATAACAGACTGAATAGCGATACTAGTGCTTTGATGAAAACCATCAATAATGTGCTGCGTAAAAACCGCAGAATATTAGAAAGTTTAATTCCAATAGGGGAAGGAAAAACTAAAGTAACTTTAAAAAAACTACAAGAAAAAGGATATAATTTTATTTTCCAAACCCATAATTACACCACAAAAGCTGGAGCTAATTATGTATTTTGCTACGAGTATGGTTATTTGCCTTTAGAAGGAAATATGTATATGTTGGTGAAAAGATTGGAAAGTTAAAAACCTTACTTAGCCTCATTTTCTTTCTTAATCATCATGGCTTGAATTTGCTTCATGGTAGCTTCCATTCCATTTGGGCTTCCATCTAAGAAAATAACGTTTCCTTTGCCATATTCAGCAAAGTTTTTAACAGCTTCGGTCCACATGCTAAATAAAATTACATTGGTATCTAAGTTAGCTTGTTTCATTTCCTCGGCTGCATTCGACATTCCTTTTGCCACTGCTTGGCGGAATAAAGCTACACCTTCCCCACGTAATAATGCTGCTTGTTTTTCGGCTTCAGCCGATATTTTTATTGCGTTTCCTTCAGCTTCAGCAGCTTTAGTTTTTGTAATTAATAATGCTTGTCCTTCATTTTCAGCTGCAGCTTTCAAATTATTTGAAGCCACCACTTTGCTCATGCTCTCTATAATAGCTTGGTCAAAAGTTATATCGTTAATTTGAAGATCTTGCAAATGATATCCCCAAGTAGATAAAGTATGGTCAATTTGGTCTTTTACAAAGTCAACAATTTCTTTTCTGGAAGCCAATACTTCAGCTTGTTTTTTAGAAGCCACAAAAGCACGAATACTTCCTTCAATGGTGCGAATTAATGCTTGCATCAAATCCTTTTCACTAAAAAATTTAAATGCTACACGTTGTATTGTATCGTCCTCCTGGTCCATTACACTGAACAATAACATCGATTTAAAATACACATTTGCTTGGTCAATGGTTACCGCTTGGAACTCTAATTCTACCGAACGATTTTGAATTGAAATTCGCTTGTAAACTTGTTCAATAATTGGGATTTTTAAATTTAAACCGGGCTGCATAATTCGTTTGTATTTACCAAAAACAGTAATTACAGAAACGGTGCCTTGTTGAACAGTTTGTACAGATGTCAAAATGATTAAAATTGCAGCTACAAAAATGATTAATACAAAATACATAATTTTAGTTTTTAAATAAGAATGCAAGCTTAAATAAAAAATTGATTTATTAATAGTTTTAATATTTAAATGGAAAATATCTTCTTTAAGATTTTACCATTACTTAACATAACATATTTCGTTTTTTTTTGAATAAAATATACCTTTGGCGCTATATTTAATGTAATTTATGAAGAAAATTTCTATTCTAACTTGTTTAGTCTTAGGTGCACTATTTATTGGTTTTAACCAATTAAACTCTTATCCAACTGGAGCTCCTGCCGGTTATTCTGGCTCACCTGCCGATGGACAAACATGTGCTAATTGTCATGGTGGGACAGTAACTACAGCTTCAAATGTTTTAACAACCAATGTGCCTACAGCAGGATATACACCTGGACAAAGTTATACCATTACAGTTGCCATAGCTGGTTCCTCAGCTAGAAAAGGTTTTGAAGTTTCAGTTCAAAATAGCAGTGGAAATATAGTAGGAACTGTAGCCTCAGGAACTGGTTCTATGGTAGTAGGAACTAAATACGTTACGCATACCTCTGCTAAAACTTCAAATCCATCAACATGGACATTTACTTGGACGGCTCCTGCCAAAGGAACAGGAACGGTAAATATATATGGTGCATTTGTAAATGGATATTCAGTTATTTCAAAACAAATGATAAGTGTTGCTGAAGCAAATGGCGTTCCACTTCCACCAATAGTTTCAGCTACAAATGTAAGTGAGTTAAGCGCTACTGCTGCAAATATTGATGCAAGTATTAACGCAAATGGTAGAATTTTCAATGCTGCTTTTCAATACAAAGATTCACTAAGTTCAATATGGAATATTGTTACTGCTGTTCCTGGAACTGTTTCGGGAAATACACCTACCAATATTTTTTATACTGTCACTAATTTAACTAAAAATGCTTATTATCAATACAGAGCTTGTGCTTGGAATGTTGGTGATACTGTTTGGGGTGCCACTAAAACATTTAAAATTAGTTCAGGAACTGCAATTAATGAAAATAAAAACAACTTTGTTTTCCATGTTTTTCCAATTCCTTCCAACGATTTATTGCAAGTTGATTTTACACTTTTTCAAAATTCAAATACAGTTATAAACTTAATAAGCATTGATGGTAAAACAATCAGAACATTGTTTGATGATCAATTATTAAAAGGTGCAAACACTTTGAAATTAAACGTAAATGATTGCAAAGCTGGAGTTTATTTTTTACAAATAAATGCTAATAACAACAACAGTTATATGAAAATAATTATTCAATAAAATATAGATCTTTATTTTCCAAAAGTAACAAAAAGGGTTTTTAAAACATTGTTTTAAAAACCCTTTTTTGCTTAAATATTATTTCAGAAAAGTTTTGTAGAAACTATTCTTCTTCTTCAAAAGTTAATTCTGCATCTTTTTCCCAAATTTCCATTTCACATGGCTTGCAATTAAATTTCAATTTGTATTCATTTTCTCCGTGTTTTAAAGTTAATGGTTCCACCAATTTTTCACCCATGGTCTCTTTGTTAAATCTCCAACATTTACCTAGTTCATATTTTACACAATACTTGGTAGTCATTACCCTCGATTTGCCAGGATCCCATTGTAATTCAAAAGCTTTTTCTATTTCTGTAACACCATGTCTTTTGTAAAATGCCCTAGCTAATTTATTGGCTACATTATAGGTAAAATCAAGCTGTGTAACCGGATATGGATGATCGGTTTTTGTGATTTGAAATTCCTCCCTATGGTATTCATTGATCCTGATATCAATTAATTGTTCCAATACCAATCTTCTGATATCGTTAATTTTTGATATTGGTAAAAACCAATTTTTAGTAAATTCTACTGAAATATCATCAACAATAAAGGGTGTATTACCCGTTTTTGAAAGATTTTTTTTGATATTTGGAATAGTAGATTCTTCATTTTTAGCCAACTCTTTTTCTGTTTGAAAACTAGCTACACTTTCATGACCATCTTCATCAATTGCTAATAATTGAAATCCCTCGTTGGTTTCTGTAAATTTTAATGAAACACTAATTTTTCTAATTGCGCTGTCATCTCGCTCCACTAATCTGTTAAAATTAGCATCAGAATTTCTGTAAATAATAGTTCCAGGTTTTAAAGGTTTAAAAGTATTTGGAACCACTATGTCATTGATAATAATATTTATTTGCGCCCCATCTGGTTCATTGTTTTCATTCAGAAAAAATAGTCCGTCACCATTATTTAACAACTCACTATTTTCAATTACATAACCATTGGCTTTTACTTGTAAAACCTTGCCTATTAACTGTCCTTGCGATTTTGGGCTTTCCCATGAACCAATTTTTTCAGTGCGTTTATTTACAAAATAATCAGTGTAACCCCTGTTGAAACTTCTATCCATTTCAGCCTCAAAATTATATTGAGTTCGGCCAGATGAAGCTTTTTGATAATTTTCGTTATTTTCTAAAAAAGCATCTAATTTTTTACGTAAAAAAGAAGTGTTGTTTTTAACATAAACCATGTCTTTTAAACGGCCTTCAATTTTAAAAGAAGTGATTCCCGCTTCCACCAAATTTGGCAATTGCTCACTTAAATCTAAATCCTTAATGGATAATAAATGGCTATTTTCAATTAATGTTTTTCCAGTTCCATCTATTAAGTTATAAGGCAACCTGCAGTTTTGGGCACAAGAACCTCTGTTTGCACTTCGTTCGCCATTGGCTACACTCATGTAACAATTTCCACTGAACGAAACACAAAGTGCACCCGATACAAAAAATTCTAATTCTACATCTGTGGCAGTGCTAATGTCTTTTATCTGATCTAAATTTAATTCACGGGCTAAAACCACACGTTTCATTCCCGCATCTTTAAGGAATTTTACATGCTGAGGATCTCTATTATTGGCTTGTGTACTTGCATGAATAACTATTGGAGGTAAATCCATTTCCATAATGGCCATGTCTTGAACAATGAGTGCATCTACACCAATGTCATACAAGGTGTAAATCATTTTTTTACAATCGTCTAATTCGTTGTCATATAAAATTGTATTTACCACCACAAAGACTTGCGCTTTAAATAAATGAGCATATTTTACTAATTCTGCCACATCTTCCAATGAGTTTGTAGCATTTGAACGAGCTCCAAATTGCGGAGCACCTATATAAACTGCATCTGCACCGGCATTGATGGCTGCTATTCCTTGAATTAAATTTTTAGCAGGTGATAAAATTTCTACTTTCTTTTTCATTAAGCGGTAAAGGTCAGTTTTTATTTGCTAGTTTACAAGAATGAGCCAAAAGATTAACAATTTTGCAATAATTTTAATTGTTAATTGATTGTAACAGCTTTAAAAACTTATTTGAAATTGTATGATTAAATCGCTTTGTGTGTCCCCATTTATTTGCTCTAATCCGCTACCAATTGAATTTATATTGTTATATTGGGTATATGAAAATCGCGCAAAAAATTTTATATTTTTATTAATTTTATAATTAGCCATCAAGTAAAATCGTGTACCACTATTTTGAAACATTGGCACACTATAAGTATAAGGCACATTGTCTTCAAAAGCATAAATGCGGGCATTGAATTCATCAACGTCAAATAATGCCAAACGAGTATTAATGGTAAATTTGTTTTTATAAAACTTAAATTTTAAATCTTGGTAAATGAGCGTTCCATAAGTATTGGAAGTATTTCTAGTGCTATATTCTGATTGTTCAAAACGGCTTTCAGTCTCTATAAATAAACTGATTTTATATTTTAAATGGAACCTAAATTGTTGGCGAATTTGTTCGGCTAAAACAGGATTTAAAGCAATAATATTACTGCTTTCATTTTTCTGATTATTTTCAAATTTATATCGAATATAAATATTTATAACTTTACTAGGATTATATTGAACTTCGCTCAATAAATCGAATCCTTTGCTTGGTGCCTCTATTTGAAAACGCAACCAAGCCGATTTATAAAAATCAATATAACTATTAAAGGTAAATGCTTTTACTGGCTTGTAACTAATACCACAATAAAAACCAGTTTCATTTTTACCATCACTATTTTCCGCAAAAGGATTGTTAAATGTAGTTTGATAATTTGGTTCAAAATGTCGATATAGTAAACATAAATCGAGTTTACTGTCAAGTGTTAGCAGTAAAGAATTTGTAGTTGCAAATCCACCATTTTCACTTTTCGAAAATTCCCCACTAAAAAATGCATTTCCTAATGAAAGTTTATAATCTAATCCTGCATTCATTAATTGATTACCACTAAAATTATACAATTGATATAATTGATTGCCAGGCAAAAATGGTAAGTTATAATTGGTTTTAATTCCGGTAAACCCAATCTGTAAAAAATTAAAATCTTTTTGAACATGAACTCCCAAAATGCTTTGTTTTACATTGTCTTTGTCTAATATTTCATTGTCCGTTCTGTTAAATCCTGTATAATTAAATCCAGTAAAACCGTCATACGAATTGATATTATTGGTATCGGCATTTTGAAAATTAGTATTGATGTTTTTATAAGATATAAATGAAACAAATTGCCAACTTTTATATTTGTAATCAATGGCAGCACCACGCATAAACTCAAATTCATTTACACTTCTATAAGGCCTGATATTTTGGTAGTATCTATTAATGTTTAATACATATGCAGATTTACGAGCAGAAAGGCCACTTCCAAATGTTAAACCTTGTCCAAAATTTGCTTGGTAATCACCAATAATTATGGAACTAAAATGTCCAATATTTTTAAAATGAACATGGGCTGAATTAAAGTCAAATCCGCTGCTTTGAGCACCACTTAAAAACTGTTCACCAGCGTCTTTTTCTCCTGTAAAACCAATATCAATTCGTTTTCCAATTTTTTGTTTTGCGCGTAACACATATCTGTACGGTGAACCCAAATAATACTGCTTATTGAGTGGTTTTAATTCGCTTGTTTTATATCCCAATTTTTGTTGAAAATCGTTTTCGTGTTGGAGTACAATTTCGGTTTTCCCCACCTGTGTAAGTTCAATTAATTTAAGCTGCTTATTTGTTTCATTTACAGTGGTAAAATGTTTTAAATAAAATATGGTTTCATCACTTAAATTATCAATTGCTTGAAGTTCATAAATACTTTCAAAATCACCATATTTTTTTGGGTGATTTAAAATTGAATTTATCTCACTTTGCTTTAAAAACAATAACTGTTGTAATTCATTTTCCGAGCATTTGTTCAAGTTTATTTTTGTATCAAAATAATAGGCTAATTGAGCTTGTAAATCGGTGTAGTCTAATTGAGCTTCTTGATTTTCAATTAGCTTTTCAATGATGCTTGAAATGACATCATTTTTTTGTTGTAACTTTTGTGCAATCAAGATTTTACTTGAATAAATGAAAGCTAAAATGAGCAAATATTTAAATATATATTTTAATTTATTTACCATGAAAAACCATTCCTAAGTGTGGCGTTAAACCTAAGTTTTGATTAAAACTACTTGCAAATAATAAATCAAATTGTTTTAGTTTAGTACTGAATCCAAAAGTGATATAATTTGGATTGTTGGCATAACCCAAACTTAACTCAAAATTAGGCTGCAAAGCGTAATTTATTCCACTTCTAAGTATTAATTTTTGCGCTAAAGTTTTATCCGCATCAGCCGTTAAATATACATTTTTATTTATTAAATATTTAACTCCAATTCTTCCAAAAGTTATTACATTTCCATGTGAATTTATATTGTATTTGCTTTGAGTAGGGTTAAATATTAAAAGTCCAAATTGAAGATTTTTGTTTGCCTTAAAAAAAGCACTTAAACTTCCTGCAAAAGCACTTGTATTTTCTTGCTCCGCTATATTTATGGCAATATAATTTAAAGTAATTCCTAAACTAAAACTGTTGTTTAGTTTTTTGGCAATACCAATGCTCATGTTTTGCTGGTTAAATTTTTCGTAACCAAAATGATTGATATTTGTACCAATTTGCAACCATTTTTTTGAAAAAATTAAACATGTATTAATAGCGTTAAGTTGTTTTAACCCAAACCTTGTTTGATTGTATATTCCAAATTGAATTGATTTTATTTCTGTACTTGAAGCCATGTTATTAGCACATGAAAAAATATTGCTTTCAGCTGTAGAACAACCACCTAGACTCCATGATTTAGTACCAATTGGATCAAATATTGGCTGCGCAAATGCAATGGGAATTACACCTATTAAAAAAAATAAGCAAAACATTTTCATGGTAAAATCTAATATAGATTATTGATATATTAAAATTCAATAATCATATATTTTATTTGTATTAAAAAATATAATGCTAAATATTTATCTTATTAATGTAATTGTTCCGTGAAGTTTTACAGTAGATTCATTTTGTTTTTTAAAACTTCCTAAATAAAAATATACCCCTTCACTAACGGGTTCCCCGTTTGTAGTTTTTCCATCCCATTTAAAATCTTTGTCACTGCTTGTAAAAATTTCTTGCCCCCAACGGTTATAAATTATAATTTCAGCCTCCCCGCATTTCGACAATCCTTCTAATTTAAAATAATCATTGATTCCATCGTTATTTGGAGTAAATACGTTGATAGTTTTTACTTTATTTAAACTGTCAGCATAATGAATAGTAGTTTTTGCCGTATCTGCACAATTAGTTCCACTATTTATTATTAAAACTATTTCTTGATTATTTATTTCATCAATTAGTAATGTTGGATTTTTTAAATTACTGGTTTTCCCATTGGGTAAAAGCCATAAATAATTTAATGCATTTTCTGTTGGTGTATTAAAAGTTACTGTATTTGAACAGGTATCAAAATTGTAAAAAATGTTTGCATCTTTGAATTTAAACGACATTTTAAAAGCTGCATTGCTACACCTTGGACTTACATTGGTTTTAAAAACAGCATCAGAACTTATTGGAAAATCACTGATTGATGTTTGTCCACTAAAATCAGGGCAACTTGCACATACTGATTGATATATATAACCTTTTTTATCAAACCTACTTGTTCCACCATCAACGTGGTCGCCAGTAATATTCCCACCAAAAAAAGTTGCATATAATAATTTTTCAGCATTTTGGCTCATCACCATTAAGTAAAAATCACGGCCATCGGTAGTTTTTTGGTATGCATCGGTAGTTACAGTTAAACCATTTGTATTTCCTACATTATTTATTCCACCCCAACCGCTCATATATAATCGTCCGCAGTCATCTAATAAAAAAGCATTAATACTAATATCAAAACTCACATTACCTCTACCAAAAGTACTAATAAAAGCTATTGTATCAAATGCTTTAGTTATTTTACTGATAAATTGTTTTCCGTTTTTTACAGAATATACATTTCCAATTGGTTGAATATTTCCCATTGAATTTCCTACCACATATATATTTTCATCGTTGTCTAATTCCAAACTAAAAATTTGATCGCTTGAACTTGTTCCAAAATATTTTAACTTTAAAATAGTACTTCCATCGTTTTTTATTTTAGCAAAAAACCCATCACTTTTACCACCAAAATAGGAGTTTGTTGCATTAATAATTCCCATATCTTTATTGGTGCTTCCTGCAATAAAAATATCTTGATTGCTATTTAAATCTACGCTATAAATTACATCATCGCTTAAATTTGGAATGGCCGAACTAAAAATTAATGAATTGCAATTTGGACTTAATTTAAAAACTACACCTTTTTGTAATGAATTGGCATTAGCCGCACCAAAAGAACCCGTTGTAATAGGAAAATTATACGATTTACTACAACTTCCAACTATAATATTATTATCTTTATCAATGATTACATCACCTTTAAATTCATCGGCATAAAAAATATTTAGGTCAGCATTTAAATTCAAACCATCATCCAAACTTCCTCCTAAGAAAGTGGAGCCCAAAAGTGCAGTTCCATCAGCATTGAATTTGGTTACAAAAAAATCGTAATTCCCATTGTGACTGGTGTCGTAACCGTTTGTATTTATTGGAAAATCAACTGATTTGGTAGTTCCCATTACTACTAAATTGTCGTTATTGTCAACCACTAAGCTATGAGGATTTTCATTTTGCTTTCCTCCCAAATAAGTGGCATAAACTAACTGTTTTCCATCGCTACTGTATTTGCTAATGGTAATGTCACAGGGTAAATAAACTGGTGCTTCTACAATACCACCTTTATATATTAGTTGAAAAGCTCCAGGAGTTACAGGATAAGTTCCACCAAACTCATTGGTAGTTATGCCACCTGCAAATAAATTTCCTTTACTATCATAAGTAGCAGTATATCCAAAATTATCTTCTGTTGAACCGCTATAGGTACTAAAAACCAAATCTGGATCAATCACTAAATTGTAATTTGGGTTGTAATGTTCGGCTTCAAAACTGATACAATTGTTTTTTATAACATATTTTACATTTACCAAAAATCGTTTTCCTTCTATAATTTGATAAGCAAATGGTTTTTGTTCCTTTATAATTCCTTGTGAATGTGAAATAAATAATTCGTCATAGTTTAAATAAACACTATCAGCTCCAGTTATTTGTAACTGAATATCAGCCAAATTAGCATTAGGTTTTAAAATCCAATCGTATTTTAAAACATTGCTTCTGGAAGCATTTATTTGTAAATCTATTTGCTTATAAATGTTTGGATAAATGATATTTTGGTAAGTATGAACATTGATTTTCCATTTACTTTTATCGTTTCCTAAAAAGTAGTTTTTGTAGGAGTTTTCTGCTACGCCATTTGAAATTGGAATACAGTTTTTGCCTATATTTTTAAATAAAACAGCTAAATAATTCCCGTTAATTATAATTTCTTTTTTTTCTATTTTATCCAAGTGATCATTCGCATCTGCCACGTTTTTTTGATTTAGAAAATAGTAAGAAATACTTTCATCTTTCAATAAAATATGGAAGGCTGAACTGCTGTATTTGAATTTGATATCTTTGTTCCATTGACCTTTATTTTCTGTAAAATTTATAATGTTTCTTATTGCCTCCGGCAAAATATTCACTTGTGCCAAAATTTTATTTTGACAAGCAAATTGCGCAGCAATTAAAAAAATAATATATTGGAGTTTTTTGAACAAATAAATATAATTTTTAAGTAAGCAAAGTAAATGAATTTTAAAATAAATAGCTTGCAATAAAAGCATTTAGAAAATTTTAAGTTTTTTTTGCAAATACTTGCAACTAAAAAATACTTTAATTAATCATCCACAATAGCAATAGAAAAAGTGAGCCAAAATATAAGTCAAGAATTGATAGATAAATGCATACAAGGGCAAGCCAAGGCTCAAAAACAATTGTATGAATTTACCGTAAGACAAATGTATGGAATATGCTTAAGATATTGCAAAAATCCTGAAGATGCAAAAGACATCATGCAAGAAGGTTATATTAGGGTTTTTAGTAAAATGAAGCAATTTGAAGGTAAAGGAGTTTTAGAAGCATGGATGAGAAGAATATTTGTTAACTGTGCTTTAGAAAATATAAGAGTCAATAAATTTAATACTGAAACGAGTGATATTGCAGAAGAATATAATTTAGGCTTTGAAAATTTAACCATTGACAAAATGAGTCAAAAGGAAATTATGGAAATCTTTCAAAAGCTTGCAAATGGATATAGAACTGTTTTGAATTTGTTTGCAATTGAGGGCTATTCACATGCTGAAATAGCCGAAATGTTAGGAATAAGTGAAGGAACTTCAAAAAGCCAACTAGCTAGGGCAAGAGGTGCTTTTTTAAAAGAATATAATAAGTTAAAAAATTGAATAAATTAGATAATATATTAAAAAAACAAATGGAAACTTTTGCTCCTGATGCGCCAAATATTTGGGCAGGAATAGAGCAAGGTGTTCAAGCGAATGCTGCTGCGCAAACTGCTACAATTACCAAAACTATTGGCAGTAAATTAGTCAATACAATTGCTAAAATTGCTGCTTTTGTAGTGATTCCCGCAAGTGTAGTGGTTTATTTTATAAGCAATGAAAAAAACAATATTGTAGAAAGTCCAAAAGTGGAAAACAGTATTTTATCCTCAAACTCAAATACCGAAAAAGTAAAAACAGTTGAAACGCCAAAAATAGCTTCAGTTAATACTGAAAATAAAGCTATAAAAATTAATGAAAATAAAACAACGATTTCAAATAATAATAATAGCACTTCAAATACCTCAGAAAAAACTGTTAATGAATTTGTTAGTATCAATAAAATAATCACTTTAGAACAAATTAATAAGGCAAAAAATGAAAATGTAATGATTGTTTCGAAAGAATCTAATAAAGACATTTCAAATGAAGATATTGCTGAAAATAAAGAAGTGGAAATGATAGAAGAAAATGAAAGTAAAGAAGATTTTTCAAATTCAGGGAATGAAGCGGGTATCAGAATTTTTCCGAATGTGTTTACTCCAAATAATGACGGAATTGATGATAAATATGTAATAGATTTAGAAGGTGAAAAATTCTATAATTTGAAAATTTACAATTATAACAATGAATTAGTTTTTGAAAGTAATGATAAAAATAACAATTGGGATGGAATAAACTATAAAACTGGACAAGCCTGTAACAGTGGAACTTACTATGGAATTTTTCAGTTTAAATTTTACAATGAAGAAAAAAATTCCACACGAATGACAAAAATAAAATTGATTCGATAAATCATAATACTTGTAATTTAATTTAAAAATATTATGTTAGCAAACTGTTTAAAATATAAAATAATAATAATAAAATGAAATATATGTACTTTAAATTATCCATCCGAAAGCTAAAACACAGTGCTGTTTTGGTTTTTCTATTGTTTACATCTATCTTGGTTAAAGCCCAGGCAGATTTTACAATATCCCCCACAATAGCTTGTGCCGGTGTAGATAGAACACGTGTTAACATTACAACACCTGGTATTGCCGCAGCTGATTTAATTTCATTTACTGTACGTTGGGGAATACCTAACGACACTGCTGTAAATGCAAGAATTGCTGGGCAACCACCAATTCCTTTGTTTTCAAAACAATATTTTAATGGTGGAACTTATAATATAACAGTTGTAGTTAAAAGAAATGGCGGACCAGATATAGTTATTACTAAATCTATTAAGATTTGGCAACGCCCTACTACTTCATTTACGCTTGCTAGTTCTGATAACCAATGTTTCAAAAACAATCAATATTGTTTTAACAATACTTCACATCAAGGAACAGCTCCATTAGTTAAGTACGAATGGACTTTTGGAGATGGTAATTATCGTTTAATAACTGATACCAATAACAGAAATATTTGTCATCAGTATGCCTTAAATAATCCTGCTTATCAAGTTGGATTAAAAGTAACAGATTCTGTGGGTTGTACTACTGATCCTGTTACGGATTTATTAAGTGCTAAAGGTGTAAAATTAGCACCAGATATTAATCCTAAATTTGAAATTACAGGTAAAGCGCAGTGTGATACTACTTTTTATATTTATAAAAATACTACTGCCATGAGTTTTGCAAATGTATATTCATTTACTTTTGATTATGGTGATGGTACAACATATGTATCTGGTCCACCTCATACTGTAACTGAAGATTTTAACAGATGGTCAAAACCATATACACATGGATATACAACTAATAACGTATTTCGTCCTTCACTAATTGTTAAAGATAAATCTTCAGGATGTATCGATACCTTTTATTATGAAAGTACAGGATTACAATTACCTGAAAATATTATTTTCCAAATTGAGTTATTAACCAAACGTAGCATTCCTAACGATTCAATAGCCGATTCAGTTTGTTTAATGACTCCAGGAGCAGCAACGCTAACTTTGTATAACAAATATGATTTACAGGGTCCCGGTGGAACTCCATTAGATATACAATGGCATTTTCATGATCCAAATGCAAATCCTCCAGGATCAGATGTAAATCCATTTAGAAATGTGTTTCAACCTACTTATGACTATAAAGGAATGGGTCAGTTTTTCCCAACTTTAACAGTTAAATGTCCGGGTGCTACTGCCAAATCAAGAACATATACTTTTTATTCAAAAATTGATACCCTTCCAAAAGATTTAAACAGGTATCAATATCAAGATTATTGGGCAGCTCCAGATCCAAAATATCCTCAATGGACAAATCCAAATGGACCACAATTAAATCCAATTTTATATACAAAAAACGGTAGATTATTAACACCAAATACTGCTACAAATCCTCAGTATTACAATTATAATGGTAAAATATCTTCTTATGCATACGATACAACATACAGTTCAGTTGATCCAACTGTTATATTAAGTATTCATGCTCGTCATATTGGCTGGACTGATTCAATGAGTTCAAGTTGGGATTTCTTTTACATAAATGATGATGCATGTATTAATAAATGGATTGATACAGGTGTTACTACTTTTAGAAATCCTTTTACCAGTGCTTTAAATACCGTTCCATTTTACAGGGATTTTTGTAATCCAATATCTCGTGTAATAAGAACTGCAGATACATTATTTAGGGATAAATTAATTGGTTTAGGAGTACAAATTTTAGGTCCTTTTGTAAGAATTGAAAATCCATTTCCAGCTGGTGGTCCACCTCCTCCAGATGATGTGGTTTTACAATGGCAAAAATTACAATGCGGCCCTTCTTATCCAGTTTATTTTGTAAATAATTCGTTAACTTATCAATCAAATAGAATTTGGATTCGTTGGGATTTTGCGGAAGATGCATTTGCTCCCGCTTGTACTTCATATTCTATTCCAAATCCTTCTCAAGCAAATGGTGGTTTAGAACCTTATACAAGTGCTGGTGATTTAAAAAATAGAACTATAGGTGCATTCATTGCCAATGGAAAAGCTTATTTGGGAAGATTAGATATTTGTAATTATTCTCACGATACGATGCCTACCCATACGTACACAAATTGGGATGTTGCATTTGATTGGTATAGATATGGACACGATTTCCCTCCTTATGATTCAACAAAATGGACAAAAGGATATACAGTTTGGCCCACATCACAAGCGCCACCAGCTGGTTTTACTTGGGTACAACCTAGAGATACAATTGGTTCACAAGGATGGAACAAACCAATGACAGCAACTGGTCCTACTCCAACTCGTATAGATACAATGGTGAAAATTTGGCCTGCCGATATTCCTGCTAATAACGTTATTACTTTAAATAGGGGAATTCCAGATCCGATTTCAAGTTCAAGAGGAAATTGGATGGATGTAATTCCTGCTGGAACAAGAATTGACACAGGTTTATTAGTCATTAATTTATCACAAAAAGCAAATGATGGAAGAACTAGAACTTATAGAGGTTCTGACATTATACCTGGAATTTCTCCTCCTAAAACCTTATATAGATATGCGTTTGACCGCCAGGTTATACAAGATATTACAGTTACTTTAAGAATGAAAGATTCATTGAATAATATTTCTGGTGATCCTGGATTTAGAAAAATAAAGTTGAAATTTGATACCATTCAAATTTATGATCCTATTACTAATGGTACTAAAGATTCTATTGTCAGAGATTCATTATTCTTAGATGATTGGGATTGTAATGGTTCAAGTAGTGTAACATTAAGTTTTACTCGTCCCGATGCATTTGGTTTAAGTCAAGATGGTAAAATTTGTCCTAACTTTAAATCAGGTTCTTCAGGTGGTGATCCTCAATTAATATTTAATAGAAATGGTTATTTAGATTCTGCACGAACTAATCAAGGTGCGGGTATTTTACCTTCTAGCGATAGAACCATGTTATTAATTAATTACGATTCATTACTAGATAGAAATGACAATACACCTTGTAAATTAGATAATTTTGTGGATTGGTCTGGCACAAATCCTGATCCAACAAATCCTGGTGGTTTAACTATGCCTATGATGTATAAAGCAGTAAATTATCCTCCTCAACCACCAAGACAATGGAGCAGTTCTGCTGGAACAAAAGCTTGGTTACATTATTGGCCAAGTGGACCAACTGGTGGTGGGGTTAATAACATGCCAGTAGATCCTAAAGGTTGGGTAACATTAGGTTTAATAGTTGGAACAGGATGTTTTTCTCCTACCAATTGTAATTTACCATCTTGTTACAGTGATACAGTTTGGTACCATCGTTTCTTTAGATTTATAGAATTAAATGCAAACTTTACCATTGAAAATTTTGCTTATGAATTCCCTAATCCTCCACCTTTTTGTTACTTAAGAGGAAGAGGAGATGATGTGGTATTCCATTATTACGATTCTATACAAGATAATGTAATTGCCGATGTTTGGGATTGGGGTGATGGAACTGCAACTGTAGATTCATTTTACTACCAACCAGAAGAAGATATTCCATTTAATAGAATTAGATATATATTTAATTCAAATGACCTTCCATGGACACTATCAAGTACTCAATATTTCCCAATTGGTTTAAGAATTTCTACTGATACAGTGATTAATAAAATTTATCGTTGTGATGATTTAAATAAAGTTTTTCCACCACAAAGAATAGATACGATTATCACGCACCGTGATTCAAGTTTAATGTTTACTCCTATTCACCATAAATACTTAAAAACTACTTTTGAACAAATGGTAGTGGGTGGAAATGGTCAATTAGAAAGAAGAGGTGACATTACCCCTGTACTTCATAACATGGTAACAAATAGTTATTTTAAATGTGAAAACAGAATTACTAAGTACATTGTTATTGGTGTAATTGATACATTTGATATTAAAAATGCAGCTGGCGAATGGGATACAGTATTTTGCCAAGGTGAAACAGTTTATTTCTATGATTCCATCAGGTATTGGTATCCTTCATCTAATTGTTCAAGACCTTTAAATATTCCAGCTAATGAAAATGATTTATTGAATAATGACCATGGAGATATGCATAATTGGGCTTATACAAAAGACAATTATCCAATTGATTCAATTCAAACAAATGTTACTTACGATTTAACTGATTATTTAATTTTCCCTGGAACTACTGCTGTTTGTCCTATTACTCATAATAATTTAAGAGTAGTTGGTGTGGGAGGTGATGGATTTTCTCCAGTTGTTCGCTGCTTTAAAAACAGAAATTATTTCCATGAACGAATTTATTGGGATTTTGAATCTGATGGTGTAATTGATGCCAATGGACCATTTAGAGTTACTAACCCTGTTACTCATAAATACCCTAAATATGGTAGATATAAAGTATCAATGATTTCAATTGATAGTATTGGCCGTTGGGATACTTGTTTCCAATATGTAAACGTTGTAAAACCAATTGCAGCTATTCAAGCTAAAGATCTTTACATTTGTGGAGATAACTTTACTTTCAAAGATTCTACTACAATCCTAGATGATTATTGGGCTACTACAGGCATAGATTCTTTAGATAGAATTGCTTCTTGGAAATGGTGGTTTGGCGATAGACCTTATTATCCTTTAGCTCCACAATCTATTTTGAAAAATCCTGTTTATGATTATAGAAAAAATGGTAAATATACTTTGCGTTTGGCTATAAGTACTGAACAAGGTTGTACTGATACTGCTTTTAAAAATATCTTTATCAGTGGTCCACGTCCTCATTTAGTAATTCTTGACGATACGCTTGGCTGTGCACCTCACAGGGTTAGAATAGTAAGTATTCCTGAACGTGAACCTTGGGCAAATGCTAAAGATACGCCAACTAAATCTACTTTTATACTTTCTGGAAGACCAGATGGTGCCTCTGATTTTTTTACATACTCTGTAATTGACACAGCTACTTTCTATTATGATCAGCCAGGAACATATTATATTTCAGCAATTGCTTATGATAATGTAAATGGTAGTGGTGGAGTTTGTAAACCAGTAATCACACCTGATACCGTTGATGGTTTTGAAAAACCAATTAGAATAACTGTAAATGTGCCTTACAAAGTTGATTTCTTGTCTTCTAAAGATACAGTTTGCGTTGGTGAGGTATTTACTATATCTAATCTATCAGATAGAGATACCATTAACAGATATAGAATGGACGTATTTGATGGTAAATACAATGCAAGGTTAGATTCAATATTGAAAACTAACTACATAGCTGATACCTCTTGGCAATATAGATTTAACAATGTTGGTCAATATAAATTAGTATTAAACTCTACTAGATTTAATAAAGGATTTTCGCCTTGTTCTTATCAAGATACCATTGCTATGGTAGCAACAAAAGCAAAAGCAGACTTTACCGGTTCTTCACCAAGTGAAGCTACTTATAGAGTTATTAATACTTCGGATACATCACTATCTGATAAGTATACTTGGAAAATATATAATTTAGATGGTACGTTATTAAATGGATTTCCAATTGATTTTGATGAATCAAGTCCTTTAAATAATAAACTATTTGAATTTTATGATCTTGATTCAACTAAATCGTTTGTTGTTTGTATCATAGCCGATGTTGCTGGAACACATTCTTGTCCGGACTCAGTTTGTAAAACAATAGAAATTATTGTTCCAAAAAGTAAATTAAAAATACCTAATGTATTTACACCTAATGGAGATGGAGTAAATGATGTATTTAAAATTGATATTTCTGGATTCAAAAAATACAGTTTAGTTATTTGGAACAGATGGGGTAATAACGTTTTTGAAAGTGATAATCCTGATAAAATGTGGAATGGTAAAACTAATAATGATGGAGGTGAAAACCCTGCAGGAACTTATTACTACCTATTCAATTATCAATTAAGAGGAGAACAAGAACAAACAGTTCGTGGTTCAATCACACTGATTAGAGAATAGTTTTAACACTAAAATCAAAAAAGCTGCTTCAATATTTTGAAGCAGCTTTTTTTATGTTATTTGGTAATTTTTATGATTGTTTTATTGAATAAATAAAGCATTTATTTCTTCATTATTGATCACACGATTATATATTTTCACATCATCAATTGCTCCTTGAAAATAATAATATTTACCATATCCACCACCATTTCCTATAATAAAATGCTTGTCTGTATTTGCAAATTCTTCGTTGTTTTTGTTGTCAAAGTTTGCTTGTAATACTCCATTGTTATATACTTTTAATTGATTGCCATTGGCAATAAAAACAATGTGCTGCCATGAGTTTAACTGAATAGGAGCGGAAGCATTTAATGGATCTATTCCATAAACTGTATTTGTTCCATTTATATTCCAATTGTCAAAATTAAAATATTGCTTATTTCTAAAATGATTATCAATACTGTATTCAAATCCACCATAAGGACTACGTTTACTTAGTATAGCACAAGGTTTAATAGTATCTTCTAAATTTACCCAGCAACTTATACTAAATATTGCATTGGTAATAGATGCAAGGTTTAAATCACCAAAATCAACTAAAGCCGAATCATTTCTGTTTAAATTAATAGCTTGGTTTGCTTGTTTCTTTCTATCTTGTATAAATATAGTTTTTGAGTTCATTCCTTCCGTATTACTTATAGTTTCAAGGTATGAGTTACTAAATGGAATATTTACTACTAAACCTTCGTTTAAATTAATAATATTTTCTTTTGTTGTAATTTTTTCTGAATTACAAGAGGCAAAAATACCTAAGCAATAAATTATATATAAGGAGTTTTTCATATTGCAATATGAAACGAAAAAGCATCATTTTTATTACCTGATTTTTATAATGTCAATATTCAAGTATGCTATTTTATTAAGTAATTGATTAGAAGCAAAAAGCCATATTTATTTTTTTAAAAATTACAATTGATTTAAATTTGAAAACAAGTTTAATTCCATTACTTATGCATCTTATTTTTATTAGTTACAAAACTTATGAATAACAATTCATTAATAAATGAAGAAACACTGCGAGCCATTTTTAATAATGCGGTAGATGGTATGATAGTTATTAATAATAGAGGTATTATTCAATCAGTTAATAATTCTATCACTAACATGTTTCAGTTTTCAAATGAGGAAATGATAGGAAATAATATTAGCATGTTAATGCCAGAACCAGATCATTCAAAACACGATGGTTATTTAAAAAAACACCATGAAACTGGTGAAAAAAAGATAATTGGAATAGGCAGAGAAGTAGTTGGCAAAAGAAAAGACAACACCACTTTTCCTTTTTTTTTAAGTATTTGTGATGTAGAAATGCAAAATGGTGAAAAGCTTTTTGCAGGTGTTATACATGATATAAGTGTTTTGAAAAAAGCACAAAATGACCTTGAAGATTATAGCAAAATATTAGAGAAAAATAATTCAGATTTAGAAAAACATGTAAGCGAGAGAACTGCTCAATTAAGTTCAGCAAATATTGAATTAGAGAGTTCAAATGTATTATTAGCAAAACAAATTGATGAAAACAAAAAAGCAAATATTGAACTATTAAAATCACAGCAAATGCTTTCTATTATTGCACAAAATTACCCAAATGGAATTATTAGTGTTTATAATAAAAGCCATATTTGTGAGTTTATTGAGGGCTTAGAATTGAAAAAACTTGGATTAAGTAAAGAAGATTTTTTAGGTAAAACAATAGCCGAAACTTTTGATAAAGAAATTAGTGATATTCATACTTATCATTTCAATAAAACAGTTAATGGTGAAAGTACCATGTATGAATTAGTTATAAATAATAATAATTATTTGTTTTATACCACTCCAATTAAAGATGATTATTATTTAATTGACAGAATAGTAGTAGTTTGTTTAAATATTAGTTTGGTAAAAGAAGCGGAAGAAAAAACCAGACATGCATTAGATAAAGCCAATGAATTAAGTGAATTGAAATCTAGATTTATTTCTATGGCATCGCATGAATTTAGAACACCTTTAAGTACTATACTTTCATCGCTTAATTTAATGGTAAAATATAAGGAACTTAATGAACACGTAAAATTTGCTTCACATGGTGTAAAAATTAAAACATCAATTATTAATTTAACTGAAATTTTAGAATATTTTTTATCAGTAGAAAAACTAGATTCAGGACATTTTAAAATAGAACCTACCACTTTTGATTTGGTAGATTTTATCAATACAAATATTGATGAGGTGGTAAACGATTTAAAAGACAAACAAAGAATAGTATTACAGCTTTCTCTTAAAAAAATTATGATTAATCATGATAAAAAGATAATCAGAACTATTTGGCAAAACTTAATTACTAACGCAATAAAGTATTCTCCCGAAAACGGTGAAATTATTGTTCATTTACAAGCAAATGATGATAGATTTATTTTAAGTGTAATTGACAATGGAATTGGCATTCCCGAAAATGAACAAAAACACTTATTTGAAAGATTTTACAGAGCAAATAATGCTGCCAATATTCAAGGAACAGGTATTGGTTTAAATATTATAAAAAAATACATTGAACTTTTAGGAGGTAATATTACATTTACCAGCAAAATAAACGAAGGAACAACTTTTACAATTAACCTCCCATTGGTTTTAAATCCAATATCAAATTAACACAAAAATGAAGAAAATATTAGTAATTGAAGATAACAAAGATGTACGTGAAAACATTGCTGAAATACTTGAACTTTCAGGTTATAAAGTAGAACAAGCTATAAATGGAAAAGAGGGTGCTACTAAAGCTAAATATTTACTTCCAGATTTAATTGTTTGCGATATTATGATGCCGGAATTAGATGGTTATGGTGTTTTAAATTTGTTATCTTCAGAAAGTATTACTTCGTCTATTCCATTTATATTTTTAACTGCAAAGGCGGAGTTAAATGACATGCGAAAAGGCATGAACATGGGCGCTGACGATTATATTACCAAACCTTTTGAAGATGCTGAATTATTAAAAGCAATAGAAGTTAGATTAGGTAAGGTTAGTGCTATTAAATCTGATTTCCATAAATCAATTGAAGGCATTGAATCATTCATTGAAACTGCAATGACTTTGGAAGATTTAGACAAAATATCGAAAGACAGAAAAAGAATTTTGTTTAAAAAGAAACAACCTATTTATAGCATTGACAATGTGCCAAGAGGAATATATTTTATAGAAAAAGGCTCTGTAAAAACTTATAGAACTAGCTTAAACGACAAGGATTATATTTCTAAAATTTATAATGCAGGGGAATTTTTTGGATATATTAATTTATTAGAAAATGCAAATTACTCCGACAATGCTGAAGCATTAGAGGAAACTGTTACTTATTTTATTCCTAAAGACGATTTTTTTGAACTGATTTCTAAAAACAGATTAGTAGCAAACTCATTTATAAAAATGCTTGCTGGAAGTGTAGTGGAACACGAAAATAGAATGATGAAATTGGCTTATAATTCTGTTAGAAAACGCATTGCAGAAAGTTTAATAATGCTTGATAAAACTTATAATACCAAACAAGAAGAGCATTTTGTTATTAATGTAAACAGACAAGATTTGGCAAGTTTAGTAGGAACCGCGGCAGAAACTGTCATTAGAACTTTATCGGACTTTAAAGAAGAAAAATTAATTGAAGTAAAAGGCAGCGCAATTACTATTTTAGAAAAAAATAAGCTTTTGAACATGAGAAATTAGCTGTTTTTAAAATTACTTTATTATAGTTCAATGTAAACATTGAAAAGTTGTCATTGCGAAAGAAATGAAGCAACCTTAAACTTAATATGAGATTGCTTCACTTTGTTTGCAATGAAATTTATATTTTGTGTGCATTTAATACTGAAGAATTTCCACTAAAATCAATAGTCTATGGTCTATCAACTAAATACTATTAAAAATAATAATTAGGTTAATGGCTTAATTGGCTTACTTTTGTATGCTTTTATTCTGAAATAAAAGCATATATAACAAATAATTAATTAATGAAATTTACTGAATTGCAGTTAATAGAGCCTATTTTAAAGGCATTAACTGACGAGGGTTATACAACCCCAACTCCTATCCAACAACAAGCCATTCCGATAGTATTAAACAAAATAGATTTATTGGGCTGCGCCCAAACAGGAACAGGAAAAACGGCAGCTTTTGCCATTCCAATGCTGCAAAATTTATATAAAACTAAAAGTAACGAAAAAGGATTTAAAAAAATAAAAGCTTTGGTGCTTACACCAACGCGTGAGCTTGCCATTCAAATAGACGAAAGTTTTAAAGCTTACGGACGCTATACTGGAATTACAAGTACTGTAGTTTTTGGTGGAGTAGGGCAGAAGCCTCAAACCGATGCTTTGCGCAGAGGAATTGACATTTTAATAGCTACACCAGGCCGTTTGCTTGACTTAATGAACCAAGGTTATGTGGACTACAAAAGCTTAGAAGTTTTTGTTTTAGACGAAGCCGACAGAATGTTAGACATGGGTTTTGTGAATGATGTGAAAAAAGTAATTGCAAAGTTACCTTTCAAACGCCAAACTTTGTTCTTTTCGGCTACTATGCCGCCAGAAATTGTGAAGTTAGCAAACACTATTTTAACTAAACCCGAAAAAGTAGAAGTTACTCCAGTTTCATCAACAGCAGAAACCATTAAACAAGCCATTTATTTTGTAGATAAAAACAACAAACGAGACCTGTTGATTGATATTTTAAAAGATAAAAACATAAAAACAGCTTTAGTATTTACTAGAACTAAACATGTAGCCGATAAAGTTTCAAAAGAATTAGCCAAAGCAGGTATTAAATCGGCTGCCATTCATGGCAATAAATCGCAAAATGCAAGACAAAAAGCATTGAACGATTTTAAAGAAAATACCATTAGGGCTTTAGTTGCAACTGATATTGCTGCGCGTGGTATTGATATTGACGATTTAACACACGTTATTAATTACGATTTGCCTAATATTCCAGAGTCATACGTTCATAGAATTGGTAGAACTGGCCGCGCTGGTGCAAATGGAATTGCTTTATCGTTTTGTGATTTTGAAGAAAAAGCATATTTAAAAGATATTCAAAAATTAATCAATATCTCTATTCCTGTAATTGAAGACCATGATTACCCAATGAAAGATTTTGAAGTAAAACCAAAAGAACCACAAAGAGGCCGAGCGCCCAGAAATGATAAGCCTAGAAGTAATACTAGTCAATCAAAACCGAGCAACGGAAGTTCAAAACGATACGGAAATAGATAAATAAATAATCCTGATTGAAGCATTTCAATCAGGATTATTTTATGAAATATAAGAGTTGATTATTTTCTGTACTTTCATATTTTCTTCGTTTTTTAAGTCAATTTATAAAGGTCAATTGTGTACTATAAGTGAAGTCAATGATGGTTGCCAAGGAAAGAAGATGCTTACTGCATGACGATTTTTAGGATTTTTTAATGGAATGTAAAAGTCTGAATCCCTGCTACGTATAGGCTTTTCAATCGTCTGACTTTGTTTACTGAACATTTACATCAAAACTCATGCGGGCTTGTATACCTCGGTAATGCATTATTTTTTCAAAATCGGTGTATAATTTAAACTGCTCAGCTGTTAAACTTTTTTTAGTTAAAAATATATTTGCTTGCCCCGACATATCCGAAATTAAAGTTTCAATGGGATCCTTCATTTCAGGGAAATTTATTATTCTACAATCAGTAATTTTAGCTTTAGTTTTAGCTATTGCTATTGCTTTGTCTAATCCACCAAATTCATCTACCAAACCTATTTTTTTAGCATCAATGGCAGCCCAAACTCTACCTTGCGCAATGCTATCCACTTGTTCTTTATTAAGTTTTCTGCCTTCCGCAACTTTGGTAATAAAATCATCGTAAATTCTATCAACTCCTCTTTGAATAATAGCTCTTTCGGCTGAGGTCAAAGGTCTGTCAATAGAACCTAAGTCGGCATATTCGCCAAATTTTACTGTTTCTACATTTATTCCTAACTTATTATTTAATAATTCTTTGGCATTTATCATTAAACCAAATACGCCAATAGAACCTGTGATGGTATTTGGTTCCGCTACTATCACATCGGCCGGAGCAGCTATGTAATAACCGCCACTTGCAGCTACACTACCCATGCTTACTATTACTGGTTTTGCCTTTTTAGCTAACACCACTTCGCGCCAAATCACATCACTTGCCATGGCACTTCCGCCAGGTGAATTAATGCGTAAAACAATTGCTTTATACTTATCGTCTAATCTTACTTTTTTTATTGCCTTGGCAATGGTTTCGCTTCCCATATTGTCATCACCACTTTCGCCACTTACTATTTCACCATCACAATAAATAATTGCTATTTTATCATCACTTGTACTTACATTAATATTTGGAGTATTACTGAATTTTTCTAAGGTTATAAATTTCAAATTTTCATCATTACCTATCAATTTTTTAAACTCAGTTTCTATTTCATCATCGTACTTTAAACCATCGGCCATTCCTAATTTTACTGCATCTTCTGGGTGTTGAATCAATAGTTGATCAATGATATTTTCTACTTCACTTATTTGTTTTTTTCGTGCGGTAGCAATACCATTTACCATGGTATGATACAAACTTCCCAAATAGGAACTGATTTGTTCTCTGTTGGCATCACTCATTTTGTCGGCTATTAAAGGTTCACCAGCCGATTTGAATTTTCCATGACGAATCAATTCTGGATTAACGCCTATTTTTTCAAACATATTTTTCAAATACATTACATTACTCGATAAGCCATTTAACACCAATTCTCCTGCTGGATTTAAATAAACTTTATCGGCTACTGAACATAAATAATACGATTTTTGGTCGGCCAATTCTCCATAAGCTATTACAAACTTTTTCGATTTTTTAAAGGCAATAAGTTCATTTCTAATTTCTTCTAATGTGGCAAAACTGTTCATGTTAATGCCTAATTCAAGGTAAATCCCTTTTATATTATCATCGGCTGCAGCTTTTATTATATTTTTTAAAATATCGTCTAAACCCGCATCATTCTTGCTTTCAAACGTTTGAAAATTAAAGTTTTCAAACGAATTGTTGCTGGTTCTTTCAGGAATAGCATAGTTTAAGTTAAGTTTTAAAATAGAGTTTGTTTCAGCATTTACTTCTTGTTTTTTGCCTTTTGAAGCCAAACCCGCAATTGCACCTACAAGTACAAAAATGAGTATTACTCCACTAATAACAAAGCCTAACATACTAGCAAACATGAATTGGAAAAATTGTTTCATAAATATATTGATTGTTTAAATTATTAGGCAATATATTTATAAAATATACTTCAGCCTAACTATTTATTCAAACGAATTTGCCAAACGATAAATGGTATATATTTAGGATAGTTATAAAAAACAACTTGAATTAAGCAATTATTTTGCACTTCTAATTAAATACTTCACCATGCTTTTACCTCTTCTCAAATCACGTTTTTGAATATTAAAAAAATACAAATCGTTTTGATTTTCCCATACTTTCCATTTCAAATCCTTTTTGGTTTGAGTTAAATTACATGCTAATAAAAGCGCTTGAACATCTTTATTAAAATATGGAATTAGCGATGTTCTTTCACCACCAATATGCGCTAATCCACTCACCGAATATGATTCAACTTTCAAGTTTAAATTGAACTGAAAAGCAACTTTTTTATCGCTTACTTTATATCCTTTTTTTAGTAATTGTTTTTGGCAAGTAGCCAATATTATTTTTTGAAAATCAGGTGAAATTAATTTTGGACTTTCGTTAATAATTGAAATGTTCACTGGAATATCATTTTTGGAATTTGACCAAACAAATGATCTATACCAATATCGCCTATGGCAACTGCTTAAAAAAAGCAGGTTTAGCAGCGTAATAAAAAGCAATATAAAAGCACGAAATTTCATTTTAACAACGTAACTATTTACCCATGATAAACCCTAGATGCTATTATTTTTCCGTTTTCTATTTCCAAAACTTCAGCCACTAACATGTCATTTTCGTTTGGAACTTGCCTTATATATTCCATAAAAACCCTTTGGTTATTTGCTGTTAAACTTGTTACAGCATAATGCAAATTTGGCAATCTTAAAAAAGCATCTTCCCACCATGTTCTAAGTGCATTTTTTCCTATAATAAGTCCGTTTGTTTCTGGTAATCTTATTTTTAGTTTTGGACTAAAATGTTTGGCATTTTCATGGTATAAACTCAATAAGTTTTCTAAATGATGTTCGTTAAATGCTTCAAACCATTTAATTGCTATTTCCTCGTTAGTCATTATTAAAAAACTACTCGTTAATTAAAGTAATGGTGCCATGCAATGTTTTTTCACTGTCGTTTAAATCAAATTTATATTTAAAAGTGTAAAAATAAACTCCAGCGGAATTTGGCAAACCATCATTATCGGTTTTCCCGTTCCAATTATTTCCATCGTTTCCTTTTCCATCGGTATTTCCTTCAAAAACCTTATTACCCCAACGGTTATAAATTTTTATTTCATAAAAAACTTCCCCTAAAATATCTATATCAAATGCATCATTTATGCCGTCACCATTAGGAGTAAACACATTTGGAACTTGAATTAAACGCGATACTGGAATGATAATTTTACATGTAGTGTCATAACAATCAGTTGAATTTTTTACTGCTAAACATACTTTAAAACTATCGTTTAAACTTTTGTAATCGTGGGTTGGATTTTGGCTATTTGAAACATTGTTTGTACCTGAACTAGGTTGGCCAAAATTCCAATAATAATTGGTGGCATTTGTTGATTTATTTATAAATGAATACAAAGGAGTATTGGCTGCATTGATATCAAAATCAGCTTTTATATTTCTAACATAAATGGCGTGAATAGCCGTATCAATGCAAGTAATATTTATTTTTGGAGTAGGAATTAATTTAACAAAATAATTCCCTGTATCTTTAAAACTATAGTTAAAAGTGGTGTCTGTTCTTGGTTTTATTCCAGAACTAAATCCAGTACTTGTTTGCCATAAAAACTGACTATACAAAGTATCTGCTCTTGCTGTTAATGTAAATATTTCACTAGGACAAACACTATCTGGACCAATTAAATTAACTTTTGGTTTATCGAAAACGGTAACATATACCGGACGAGAATTTGGATTCAAAGTATCAGGATAAACAGAGGTACAATAAATAGTTTGTCCCGTAACTTCATTTACTAAGGAGTCCGTTCCTAATAATAAAAGTCTGTACCTTCCTGATTTTACTAAGGTAAAATTAGTAGCGGTATCTTTATCGGTTGACAAAATAAAATTAGTTGGTCCATTCACAGTCCATTGCCAACTTTGTAATTGAACTCCTGTGGTATTGTTCAGCTTTAATTTTACTGGACTGCATCCTAAAGTATCGCCACTGGCAAAAGTATAAAATGGTTTTGGTCCTTTAATTGTTAAAGGCAACAAAATGCTGTCGGTACAACCATTTTGTGTTAATACTACTAGTTTTACTGTAAAAGTTCCATTGCTTGTATAATCATGAAGTGGATTTTTCAGTAAACTCTCCACTTTTAAATCGCCAAAATTCCAACGCCAATTTACAATACTATCGTTTTTTGAAACACCAGTAATATACGATGAATCCAAAATTTTAGAATTGTCTAAAAAAGGAATAATTTTAGGGGCGCAAATTAAATTTCCGCTTATTGGACTGATACCTGCTTTTACGTCTAAAACCTTTATTTTATCTAAAACAGTTATGGTATCTCTACAACCCAAACTATCTTGAACAGCTATTTTTATGGTGTAATTACCAAATTTCTTGTATTTATATTTAGGCAATGGACCTGTTTTTGTAAATGCATTGGTATCACCAAAATTCCATGATATTTTTTCAAAATTTGCACGGCTGCTCATCCGCCAATAACCCGTATAACGAGAATTATAATCTATGCTATCTAAAAATGTTACGGAATCGTTTAAACAAACAATAGGTTTTTTGAAATTTACTCCTGCAAAAAAACCTAAATATAAAGTGGTATCGTATGATTGAGAACAGCCTTTTCTATTGGTTAAAGTTACTTTCAATGATTTTATTCCCATGGTTTTAAAAACATAGGACTTTTGATGTATTACATTTTGAGTGACAGTAAAATTTTGGATACTATCAACACCATTAAAACTAATTCTTGCTGTTGTTAAACTATCTTGAATTGAATCTAATAGACTAATTGTAACTTTATAAGGTGCACATGTTCCCTCAATTTTTGTGGTAAATTGAGGTTTTATTTTTATTAATTGAAACATGTTATGATACCAAGCTGTATCGTAACAAATTCCGTTTTTTATAATTAAGCCTACTGTAACCCATCCGTTCGAATCGGCAGTATTTGAATACCTATTCATAAAAAAATTGTCTGAATGCCTAACAGAATCCCAATTATTTTTTCCAGCAGCAGAATCAATATTTATCCAAATTTTTTCTCGCCCACAGTCGGGTAAAGTTTCATCAAATTGAAACATAAAAGAACTTGTATAACAATTCAATGGAGGCTGTCCAATTCCTGGTGGAATGGTATAATAATACAAACCTTTTCTTGCCGGCAAATTTGGTTTTGCATTAGGCTGGCCCATTACTACAAGCGTTGAATCACTATCACTACAATCCCTAATTGGGTCGGAAATGGTAAGTCTAACGGTATAGCATTTAGTAACTGTTGAATCATATTTGTGATTAACCCTAATGCTATCTTTACTGTATCTACAGTTCCTTCCAACGTTTATTCCATTTTTTGTATCTGTGGTGCAAGGAGGTGCATAGGTATCATCAAAATCCCAAAGCCAATTAGTAACATTTTTATAAAAACATGAAATTTCTGGTGGAGGCGTTCTAAAATAGACCGTATCTTTTGCACTGCATTGTGCTGAATTAATGGCTTTAACTGTATCGTTTGTTAAAATGGTGTTTGGTCCAAAAACATCAATTAACGTATCAATTTGAACTTTACAACTACCCATAACAATATAAACTTTTACTTTGTATTGGCCACAACTAAATCTTCTATTTGGTTGTTGTGAGAATGCGTCATAAATTAAAGTGTCAAAAAATTTATTTTGTGAGTCATAAATAGCCCAATAAATTTTTGCGCCAGCAGAATTAGGAACCGAAAAGCTATAGTTTTGCTGACTAAAGCATTTGCTATCGCTACGAACAGTTATGGTACTATCTAATTTTACGTTTTGCGCTCCATTATATAATAAATAAGTTTGCACACAGTCGTTTAAATCTGTTATAGTTAGCCTTGGTGAAAAAAATCCACCTTGGGTGTAAATATGAACAAAATTGGTCCATTTAGTGCTTGATGAATCAGCAGTTCCATCGCCAAAATCCCATGTAAATTTTTTAACTTTTGCCAATGCTAAAACCGATGTGTTTAAAAATGTAACTGGGGTAGTATTACACTGAGGAACATATTGCGTATAAAAACTAATTGAACCTGGTTTTGGTCTAATTACAATGGCATTATTTAGTTCAACTCGTGTTAAACAGTTATTGGCATCTGTAACTTCTATTACCAATGAATTAGTACTTCCTAACACATTTGTATAACTGTGGCAAAGTGTTTTATTGGTAATTGCAGTATTGTCAAAACCTCCATCTCCCCATAAAAAAGTTCTGTAAGTTAAAGGGCTTCCACTTGGTCCTGGTTTTGACGAATCGGCAATACAAACTGAGTTGCCATTAAAACATTGGGTGCTTGGTGTTATTATTCTAAAATTAGCTATAGGTAAAGCCACCACTTGAATAGGTGTTCCACTTACAATACATTGAGAATTATTGGTAAAAGTAATTTTTAAAGTTGGGGTAAATGTGCCTGTTACAGGGTAATTATATGTTGGACTTGCTTGTGTATTTGTTACGCCATTTCCAAAATTCCAATCGTAACTACTAGGGGTTAAACCAGCTGTATAAGTAGCACTAAAATTCAATGCATTGTTTATGCAAACTATATTTGAACTAGTAATTATGGTACATGTTTGTGCAAATAATTTAAAAGTAAAAAACAAATAAAATAAAATTATGTAAAGCCTTTTAATCATCTATTTTTTAATGAGTATTTTTTAAATAATTTAATAGCACAATAGCTTTTTTAAAAATTGAAAAACGAATATATGAAAGTTTATATTATAATTTTAAAACTTGAGCTTAATTTTTAATAAAAATGATAAAGACGCCCAAATTTTGCTCTTTTTTTACAAAAGTCTTAAATCAATGCATTGTAAAAGGTTGAATTTTAAAATGATTTTATTCTAAAATATATGATATTGCAAACATAAAAATTAATGAAAACCAACTAGTATGAAAGTCAATTTTATAAAAACATTTTTCTGTTTTATTTTAATTATAGCAGCCAGCAAAATGCTTACTGCTCAACTTTCTTTTCCAAATGGAAATGTATTAAATTTAAAAACAGCTGAACAGTATTTATACATTGAAACTCAAATATTATTTAACACTGGAAAATTTAAAGCAAATGATTACAGTTGGGACAAAAAATTAGATTCAATAGATAGTAAGTGGTTTGTTACTGCATGCTTTAATGGCGACTGTAAAAACGACTTATTGCAAAGCGGAACATTTATAAAAGATTTTGGTTTAAATGACACCACCTGTTTTATTGCTTTTCATGTGGAAACACACGAATACACTGGTACTTCAAAAATAATTTACCGTGTTTTTAATAAAAACAATCCGCTTGATAGTGCCACTTTATACTTTAACATTTCATACTCAAAACCATCAGGAATGAATGATTTAATGGAAAATAATTTAAACATTTACCCTAACCCTGTTACCAATAAAATAAATATTGAAACAATGCTTGATTTACAAAATGCAACATTGAAAATTGTAAATTCTTTAGGTGAAATTGTTATGAAAAAACAGCTAATTAGTGATACTGAATTTGATGTTTCAAACTTAAAAAATGGAGTTTATTTTTTAAATATAGTTTCAAATAATTATACAGTTTTTCATAAATTTATCAAACAATAATTGCTAATTATTTGCTTTATTGCCTTATTAAAGTAATGCTGCCATGTACTGTTTTTTCTGATTCTTTGTCGTTGAACTTGTATTTAAATACATAAAAATAAACACCATCCGTATTTTGATTGCCATCATTATCGGTTTTGCCATTCCAATTGATTCCATCATTTCCTTTGCCATCGGCATTTCCCTCAAAAACTTTATTTCCCCAGCGGTTATAAATTTTTATTTCATAAAAAGTTTGACCTAAAATTTCAATGTCAAAAGCATCATTTATTCCATCATTATTGGGCGTAAAAACATTGGGAATTTTCAGTAATCGGGCAGTAGGAATGATAATTTTGCAAATTGTATCAAAGCAAGCGCCTGCATTTTGGGCCACCAAACAAACTTTAAAACTATCAACTAAACTTTTGTAGTCGTGCGTAGGATTTTGAAGATTAGAAAAATTATTTATACCTGAACTAGGTTGTCCAAAATCCCAAAAATAACTGGTTGCACTGATAGATTTATTTATAAAAGAATCGATTGGTGATCGAGATTCATTTATATCAAAATCGGCTTTTATGTTTCTTACATAAATGGCGTGAATGCCAGTGTCAATACAGGCAATGCTAATTTTTGGGGTAGGAATTAATTGAATTATATAACTACCAGAATCTTTAAAACTATAGTTAAATACTGAATCTGTTCTGGGTGATAATGGTAAAGAAAAACCGTTACTAGCTTGCCATAAAAACTGGCTATACATGGTATCTGCTTTAGCTAAAATAGTAAATACATCGTTTGCACAAATAGTATCTGGACCAAATAATTGAACCAAAGGTTTATCAAAAACAGTAATATAAACTGGCTTTGCATTTGGGTTTAAAGTATCAGGAAATACGGAAGTGCAATACACTGTTTGACCTGTAATTTCATTCACCAATGAATCGGTGCCTAATAACAAAACTCGATATCTGCCGGCCTTTACCAATGAAAAATTAGTATTTGAATCTTTATCGGTTGAAACAATAAAATTTTCAGGGCCGTTAATAGTCCATTGCCAACTCTGTAATTGAACGCCAGTGGTATTATTCATTTTAAACTTTACTGGGCTACAGCCAATGGTATCGCCACTTAAAAAGCTATATTTTGGAGTTGGGCCTTTAATAACTACTGGCAAAGTGATGCTATCTATACAACCATAATTGGATGTAACTACCAGCTTAACTTTAAACGAGTCGTTAGTGGAATAATCATGTACAGGATTTTGTTCTAAACTAATGGTTTTTGAATCACCAAATTCCCAATGCCATGTTATAATTTTTTGTTTTACATAATAATTAGGTAAAGAATCGTTCACCTGAGAAGCATCATGAAAACGAACTACTTTTGGTGCGCAAATTAAATTATCGCTAATTGGCGCTATAGCTGCGTTGATATCTACTACATTTATATTTCTAAAATTTATTAATGTATCTTTACATCCATTGCTGTCTTGAACTACCAATGATATTTTAAAGTTCCCTACGGTTTTATACTTATGTTTTGGTATAATGCCATAGAATGCATAGCCAGTTGTGTCGCCAAAATTCCACCAAATTTTTTCCAGATTTGCAACTGCCCTTTCAACTTTTTTCCAGTTTCCAGTATAACCAGAATAATATTCAAAGTTATCTTCAAAAGGCACAGCATCTTTTAAACAATAAACAATGGTATCATTATCGGTAGTTTTACCAAAACCAAGATTAATTGTGTATTCATAACTTAACGAACAGCCTTGTCTATTTGTTAAAGTAACTATTATTGTTCTGCATCCAGAAGAGTTAAAAACATAATTTCGTTGATGAATGATAGAATCGGTTAAAGAAAAATTTTGAACGTCATGAAATTGATTGGCATTATATAAACAAGGGCGAACATCGAAGGTTGCTGAAACCAAACTATCTTGAATAGAATCAACCATCGTTAATGTAACATGATATGGTTTGCATTTATCAGCTACTTTAATTTCAAACATGGGTTTTAACTTTAAAATTTGAAACATGTGATGGTACCAAGCAGTGTCGTAACAATTGCCGTTTTTAATGATTAATCCTACAGTAACCCAACCCTTATCATCTGCCACATTGTTGTAAAAAGTATCTAAAAAATTACTATCAACTTTTATGTTTATCCAATTATCTTTTCCAGCAGCTGAGTCCAAATTAATCCAAATTTTTTCTCGTCCACAAGCGGGTAAAGTTTCCTCAAATTTAAACACAAACGCATTATTAATACAATGCTTTGGTGGTCCATTTTTACCCGGAGGAAAAGTATAATAATATAATCCTCTTCTATTAGGTAAATCTGGTTTTGCATTTGGTGAATTGATAATGACTAAAGAAGAATCAATATCACTGCAATTTTTGATGGTGTCTTTTAAAATCAATTTTACATTATAACAGCTAGGATTTACTTGATTATACTTGTGTTTTACTTGCGTACTATCTTTGCTGTATCTACAATTTATTCCTACATTTATTCCTCGTTTGGTATCAGTGGTGCAGGGCGGGGCAAATCCATCGTCAAAATCCCAAAGCCAATTGGTTACATTTTGATAAAAACATGAAATTTCTGGAGGAGGAACCCTAAAAAAAACAGTATCGTTTGATGCACATTGAAATTCGTTTATTGGCCTAACATCTACATTTGCTATTATTGCGTTTGGGCCATATATTTCAATGGTTGTATCAATCCTTATTTTGCAATTTGATCCATAAAAAGCATACATGCTTACATGATATAAACCGCAATTAAATAACCTAATTGAATCTGTTTTATAGTCTTTAACATACCTAAAATTAAATACAGAATCCATCAATTCACCATCAGCATTCCTAATTCCCCAAAATATTTTATCACCATACACGGCATCTTTGTATGAAAAAATAAAGTTTTGTTTGCTGTAGCATTTATTAACAGATGTAATGGTAATTTTATTATCAAATACTTTTTTATTTACGCCAATATACCTAATAAAAGTTTCACTACAATTATCAATATCAATCACATATAAACTAGGATAATAAAGGTCTGGTAAAGCGTAACTATGGTTAAAAATAGTCCATTTTGTGTTGGAAGAATCAATATTTCCATCACCAAAATCCCAAACAAATTTTTTAACTTTTGAAAAGGGTATGGTGGAGGTGTTTTGAAAAGTTTGAATGGTAGTATCACATCTAGTAGAATAACTATCGAATGCTATTAAATCCATTTTTGGTAAAATGGTTATTGCGTTGTTTTTTTCTAAACGAGTTAAACATCCATTAGAATCGGTAACTTCCAAAATTAAGGAATACAAACCACCCGCAATATTTTTGTAGTTATGGCAAATGGTATCAGTAAAATTTACCGTTGTATCAAAATCTCCATCGCCCCAAAGGAAAGTATGCTTTGCAATTTTACTGCCACTTGTTCCAGCCCTTGAGGTATCTTTTATGCAAACTAAATTGCCTTTAAAACATTGTTTGATATTGGAAAGAATTCTGAAATCAGCTATTGGTAAAGCCACTACTTGAATTGGATTTCCGGTAATGATACATTGTGAATTATTGGTAAAAACAATGGTTAATGTAGGTGTAAACGTTCCAATTATTGGATAATTATAGGTAGGATTTGGCTGTGTATTAGTTAATCCATTTCCAAAATTCCATGCATAAGTGCTTGGCGTAAGTCCTGCGGTATAAGTGGCACTAAAATTAAGGGCGTTATTAATGCAAACTACATTAGAACTAGTAACAATGGTACAAGTTTGTGCGCCTAATTTTAAAAAGGGAAATAGTAAAAATAGGAATATGTAATTTTTTTTTACCAAAATGATTCACCAAATTGTTTAAAAAGTATTTTCAAGAAGCTTAAAAATATACTTATAACAAATATATGTTAAATCAAATAGACTATAGAGTTAAAAAACTTAAAAATTTATTAAAAATTATGAGGTTTTAAAAGTAAATATACTTACTTTATTTGAAGCAATTTGGCTAAATCATCTTCTAATGTAACAAGAGGTTTTTCAATGATTCTGCCTAATTCTTTTCCATCTTTAAAAAATATAAAAGTTGGAATATTTGAAACCTGAATAACGGAAATATTAAATGCCGCTGTATTCTTGTTTTCGTCCACCATGATCATTTCAATTTGGTTATTGGGAACACCTATTGAGTTCATTATTTTAAAAAATCGGGACAATTCTCTTTGTGTATCACCGCACCATGAACCCGCAATTACAAGCACTTTTATTTCATTTTTTAAAGGTTTTAAACTGTTAATTATTCCTAGGTTTGGAACATAATTATTATATTCTTCATCAAACCAACTAAAATTTTTGTTGCCAGTTAAAATGGCTTGAGTTGTTATACCATTTAATATCATTTTGGAGTTGCTGTTTTTATTAAAAATACTACACGAACTAAATGTAATTATGCTTAAAAATATTCCTATTTTTATATAATATTTATTCAAAACCTTATTCATTTATTGGCATTTTATTGATTCTTTTCAATGGACCGCTGCAGTAATTTTGGTGGCAGGCCACGCATTTTCCAATATACAAATTATAATATTTTTTTTGTTCAGTTGGATGATTAAAAACTTCGTAATATGCCTTTTGAAAAACCTTGGCATGTTCAAAAAAAGAAGGCTCTAACACATTTTTATCGGTAGGTTCTACTAAGTAAAAACGAAGGAAAGGATACTGCAAACTATCTAATTTTTCTCCACGTAATATTTTAGCTTTTATACTGTCGGCATTTGCTGCCATGCTGCGCATCATTAACGCCATTGGTTTTGGCGTATTTGGATCCATAATGGTAGGTTTACTACAGCTTGCAGCACTGTCTTTTTTAATTGCTTCTTGTTTTGGTGCTTGGTTATTAGCACATGAATTTACAAACAGAAAACTAGCAAATAATAGACTAGATAAGAAAAATATTTTTTTCATGAAATGGATTTTAAATGAGGCAACAAGGATAATTTTTGTTGTTATTGAATGAGAAAAAAGCAATCTCACTATAATATTACAGTGAGATTGCTTCTCACGCTTTGGCGTGATCGCAATGACGTTTGATTTTTAATTTATTTTAAAATAACACCGCTTGCTTCAAAAACCAATTCGCTTTTTGGTTCTTTAATAGCAGCTATTTCCTCTTTAGTTTGGTTGTCATCTTTTGCAAATTCTTTTAAATCGGCAATGCTTGTCACTTCAATTTTTGCCACACCATCTACAATGGCAGTTTTACCGGAACAATCCATAGGCATAAAAAATGCATAATCTTTAAAAGTTACTCTCATGCTTTCGCCATTAGCACCTTTAATATTCATCCAACAGCCTTTCTTTTGGCAAACTGCTTCTACTTCTCCAGTTAATTTAACTGCAAATTCTTTTTTGTCGCCCATAGCAGCTTTCAAATCGCTAAATGCAATTGCGCTATCTGCTGTAATTTTAGCACCGTAATATGTTTCTTGTGTTGAGGTGTCTTTTGTTTGAGTTGTGTCAGAGGTTGTTCCTTCTGGTTTTGTTGCACTTCCGTTTCCACAAGAAAATAGGGTAAATGCCACTGCTGATAATAATACTATTTTTTTCATAATTTTTTCAATAATTTATGTTGCAAATTAACTGTTTTAAAGTTTAATAAATAACCAAAAATTTTCTTAATTATTTTTTTTGTATGTGCTAGTATTTATAAATAAAAAAGCCCTTCAAAATATTTTTGAAGGGCTTTTTTATAGTTGAAAATTAATTATAAACCTGCGCTGATTGCGTTTAGTTTATCGCCTAATTCTTTAGCTACAGCTTCTTGTTTATTCATTTGAGCTACTTGCATACAATAGGT
>CANGGG010000015.1 GCA_947453415.1 Bacteroidota bacterium
GAAATCCAAGGTAAACATAAGTTTTCATTCTTGTTGGTAATGGTCATTTCGCCTTCCGATGAACCATTTAATTCTAAATATTTTAAAGTAACCGTTTTAGAACAACTTGTTTGAATCCAAACCATACATTCTTTATGTTCAGCATAGCCTAACATGGGTCCTGCTACTATTTTAGTTAAAGCAGGTTTTGTTTGAGTAAATGCATTTAAACTCATAACAAGACAATATATCAAAGAGAAATATTTTTTCATATTTTTAAAATTTGTAAATTTTGAAAATAAAAAAAGCTTCCAAATGATTATAAGGAAGCTCTTTTATATAAGTTATGATTTTACAATTAGTAATTGTTCAACATCATTGGCATTACCAACATCAAAATGTCTTCACCATCTTCAGTTTCAGACGGAATAATTACTCCTGCTCTGTTGGGTTGGCTCATTTCTAATGTCATATTCGATGAATCTATGGCTCCTAAAACTTCGCCCAAATATTTTGAATTGAAACCTATTTCTAGGTCTTCGCCTTCAAAGTTTGCAGCTAATTTTTCTACTCCTTCATTTTCATAATCTATATCTTCAGAACTAATTGTTAATTCACTTCCTACAAATTTTAAACGAATTTGATAAGTAGTTTTATTCGAAGTAATAGATATACGTTTAACAGCTGATTGGAATTCACCTTTATCAATGGTTAGTTTATTAGGATTTTCAACAGGAATTACTGCTTTATAATCAGGATATTTTTCATCGATTAAACGACAAATTAAACTAAAATCACTGAATGAGAAGAACGCATTTGATTTATTGAAATTCACTTTTACTTCGCTCAAATCAGCGGGCAATGAATTTTTTAATAAATTCAATGCTTTTTTAGGCATAATAAAACTTTCTTCCACACCTGGCTTTACATCAGTTCTAGTGTAGCGAACCAAACGGTTAGCATCAGTTGCTACAAATGTGATACTTTTTTCAAATAACTGAACGTATACGCCTGTTAAGTTCAAACGTAATTCATCATTGCTACTTGCAAAAACCGTTTTAGTAATTGCTTTTTGCAATACTCTACTTGGAATAGTAAATGATTGATCGCTATCTACTTCTGGATTTTTAGGAAATTCATCACCGTTTTGTACAGTTAATTTAAACTTTCCAGTTCCGTATTTTATTTCCATTGATCCCTTTTCTAAATTGATAGAAAAAGCCAAAGGTTGATCTGGCAATTGCTTCAATAATTCGATAGTAGTTTTTGATGGAACCGCTACCGAAATTTCTTCGCTTGCATCTACCTTAATGCTGGTGGTCATGGTGGTTTCTAAATCGGTTGATGAAATGGTAAGGTTACCATCTTTTATATCGAATAAAAAATTATTCAATATTGGAATAATTGGTTTTGCTACAATTACTCCATCAATCATTGATAAGTGCTTTAAAAGCGTGCTACTATTTACTATAAATTTCATACTTTTCGTAAAGCTTCAAAAATAGCCGAGCAAGTGATGTTACAAAACACAAGTTATGCACAAATATTTTTTAGTTGATGGTTGATAGTTGATAGTTTGTTTTGATGAGCAAATTTCAAAAGGATATTTCCTTCTGATATTGATTTTTTGTGGATAAAATCACTCCGCTCAAGCCCTGCGTGATTGTCACTTTGCAATCCGAACGCTAAAAAACTTTCATACCACTATTTACTAAATTGGAGGAAGCTTTTACCAATAACTTTTTTCGTTTATATATAAATCCTTCAATATTTATTACACTAATTCCTTTGCGAACCACTTTAGCTTCTACAGTAATTTCATCACCTGCCAATGCAAATGATAAAAAATCTAATGTAAGGTTTACTGTTGAATAAAAAACTTCATTTCCCAAACTATAAACCGTCATTCCCATTACATCATCTATTAAAGTAGCTGCCATTCCACCATGTAAAGTTTTAGCCGGATTTAACCAAGTATCTAGTACTTTAAATGTAATTTTCAAATGGCCTTCTTCTGCAAAAATCAATATTCCATCTATCCAACGACTTACTGCTCCTAGTCCTTCTTCGTTGGTACTTTTACCAATACAATTTTGTAAATTTTCTAAGTTTTTATTCATTTATTTTTAGTAAAATTTATCATATAATTCATTTAAAATTCCATCTTTTAGACCTGCATTTGGTGCATGCACAATTTCAATTTTCCCCCAATTTAATATGCGTAAATATATATCAGCTGAAACGTCAATAATATCAGCTCTATCAGGATTTAACTTTAAATTATCCATGCGTTCCATGATGCTCATTTTACTTACTTTTCTGTGAAAAGCTTTCAGTTGTTCACGTGTAAAGTTTTCGGCATTTTCAGGATTTAGCATAAATGAAATTTTATTAATTGTTCCACTTGTTACCACCGCTTCCAAGTCTGGAATATTTTCTGTTTTATGTTTTACCCAACTTTCAATAGTTTGCCATGTTTTCTCATTTACGGCACCATCTACCATTCTAACAGTACCTATGTTAAAGCTAGCAGAATTTATCATTCTACCATTTCTAACTACTGCTAATTCTGTACTTCCACCGCCCACATCTATGGTTAAATAATTGGTATTTGGTTTAAAATAATCTTTGATGGAGCGAAGTATAATTTCACTTTCTCTTACTCCTGTAATGATATTAATTTTTAAGCCACATTTATCATAAATTTTTTCTGCAATTTTTTTTCCATTATCAGCTTCACGCATGGCACTTGTGGCACAAGCCATGTAATGATCTACTTCAAAAGCATCCATCATTAATTTAAATGATTGCATTGCTTTTTTAAAAATCTTACTCTTTTCTTTACTGATTCTTTGATATTTAAAAGAGTCATCGCCTAAGCGAATTGGAATACGAACAAATTCTAATTTTTTAAATAATTCTTTATCGTTCGGATTTTCATTTACCCTAACTATCTGTAACCTTACAGCGTTTGAGCCAATATCTATTGCAGCTAATTTCATTTTTTTTTGTGATTTAAAGATTAAAAGATTAAAAGATTTGAATATTAAATTGTTTAATGATTGATTAATTTTCAAATATTACTCGCCTGTAAAAACAGGTTTTCTTTTTTCCATAAATGCAGTAACACCTTCTTTATTGTCTTTGCTTCTTCCAGCTATTTCTTGGCAATACGCTTCGTATTCTAACATGGTATCTAAATCACTATTGAACGATTTATTCAACATTTTTTTCATTAAACCAATAGCTTTTGTTGGCGCATTGGCATAATAATCGGTTAATTTTTTTACTTCTTCGTCTAAGTCCTCAGCCTTACAAACACGGTTTACCATTCCCCAATCATATGCTTGTTGCGCAGTTACTTTACTGCCCATGGTGCTTAATTCAAAAGCCCTAGCCGAACCTACTAAACGAGGCAAGAAATACGATGAGCCTGAGTCTAACACCAAACCAACATTGATAAATACTTCAATTAAAGTTGCGTTTTCACTGGCCACAATCATATCGCTGGCTAAAGCCAATGAACAACCTGCTCCGGCTGCCACTCCATTTAACCTACAAATTACAGGAATTGGTAAATTACGAATGGCTTTTATCATGGGGTTATAACGTTTGTCAATGCTCTCGCGCAAACTTCTGTTTTCTGCTCCCGCAATCGATTTTAAATCTTGACCACTACAAAAAGCTTTACCAGCTCCGGTTAAAACCAACACACGAATGGTTTTATCTTTCGCACATTTTTTCAAAGCATCAATTACATCATAACTTTGTTGTTCGTTAAATGCATTGAAAACATCAGGTCTATTGAGTGTTAGCGTTGCCACTCCATTATTTACATCAAATAAAATTGTTTCGTAACTCATGGTTCAATGCTAATAAATTTATACTGAAAATTAAAAGCATTTTTTTATAAATATTTTGAATGGAAATGTGTTAGAAAAAATAAAATTAACAAAGTATAATTGCTCCAAATCAAAATCATTTTCTGAAAACAACTTTTACATATTTATTTATTATGTTTTGCTTTGCAATGAAAGCGCAGAACTTAATTCCAAATCCTGGATTTGAGGAAAGGATGAAAGATGGAAGGCCCAGTTTTTGGACACAGCCCAAAGGCGATTTTTACCATTACGAACACATGTTGGTGGATACCAATGGCAATGAAATTTCGAATTATATTCATGGACTTTGCACCATTATGCCTTTGCCAAGCGAATATTTATGTGTAAAACTTAAAAAACCAATTATTGCAGGTAAAACATACCATTTAAAAATTAAAACTTATGTGAAAGATGAAAACTGGAATAGAATTGAAAAGTTAGGCTTTTTTGAATGTGCGATTTTGCCTTATTACGAACAAGTAACTCCAGTTAGAATTAGAATAAAAGCTATTCCCTTGGCCATATTTCAAATTGATTCAAATCCTGAAAGAGTTCGTCCATTTTGGCAATATCATTCCTTAACATTTACAGCAAATACTAGTGGAGATTACTTTTATTTAGGAAGATTTCACGATGATTTTACATACAGTTTATACGATAGTTTGATCAGTATAAAAGAAAGATTGATTAAGGAAAGAGAAGAAAAATACAATGAAATTAGAGACAGTTTTAGTCAATTGAAAATTGAATTGCCTGAGCAGGCAACCAGCAAAAAAGACATAAAAAAGCAAAAACAATTAATGTTTAATTTTATTGATAACAATAGGAAAGAAATGCAAGCTGCGTTTTCTGATGTTCAAATAAAAACCAATAACGAATTAGATTCAGTCAATAAATTATACTTAGATCCCTATTATTTTCATGTTCGTTTGTATTACGATGATTTGTGTTTAGCCGAAGTGCGGAACGATAATTCTTGCGATTGTAGAGATACCATGTATAATTTCAAACCTAAATTTGAAGTTGGAAAAACCTATGCTTTACGCAATATCAATTTTGATTTAGATAAATATATTTTACTACCGCAATCGTATGTAGAATTAGAAAATTTACTGAATGTTTTACGTGAATATCCAAAAATGTGTATCAAAATTATGGGACATACCGACAATCAAAATTCGGAGGCCTATAACATTATATTATCTAAAAATAGGGCAAAGGCGTGTGTAAAGTATTTAACCTTAAAAGGCATCAATCCAAATCGTTTAACATGGCAAGGATATGGCGAAGGAGTTCCCATTACCACCAATGAAACAGAAGAAGGTAAAGCAGCCAATAGGAGGGTAGAGTTTTTGGTTTTGAAAGTGGAATAGTTGATTTGGAGATTTGGTGATTAAGAGATTGGAAGTTTACAAAGATTGAAAGATTTGTCTATTGCCCTTTGCCTCCTTCGGCAAGCTCAGGATGACTATACTTATCTTCAATCGTTGCCAGCTGCCAGAAGCTAGTTGCCAGCAGCCCTTTTTATTATCCTCGTACTAACTTTTTCGCCTTTGTTGGTTGTAATAATTAGCAAATACATGCCTTCGGTTAGTTCACCAATTTGATACGTGTAAGTTTGAATGCCTTTGGTTTGGTTTAAGTTTTGGTTCAAAGTTTTGATTATTTTTCCAGTAATATCAGTAATAATAAATTCCAAGTTGCGTTCTTCGGCTAAATCAATTTCAATATTCAAGGTTTGTTCAGCAGGATTTGGATAAGCCAAATACGAATTTATTTTCCCTGAAATATTTTGGCAAGCTTCAAAATACTTGCAACTTAAAGTAGGTTGATTGGTTGAAATGGCATTGTATTCTTGCCTAATTTGGTTGGCAATTTCAGTTGGAAGCATACTGAAAAAATCTTCAGTTGGCTCGTACCACATAATTAAATTAAATGGCTTTATTGTATCGTTAGTTATTGCTTTAACTAATACAGGAATTGCATGTTTAATTCTATTCAATAAAAGTGCTTTGTTTTGAATATTATTTTTTATATCAACTGAGAAATTGCTAAAGTTTAAATTGTTATTTCTTAAATAAGCTAAGTCTTCTTTACTGAGTGTTTTAAAAGTTGAGTCAGGAGTATAAGAATGCCAATGTAAACCGTTTTCACTTGTAACTAATATTGGAGCAACTTTAATTTGAGGACTTTTTTTATAAAACATCATGAAAGACCTAAAAGAATCTCCACCAAGTAAAAAATCTACACTATCTCCACGTTCAGCTAAAGGTAAATTGTAATACTTTTCTCTAGAAATGCCATCAAAACTCATGCTGCTGCCATTGTTTCCAATTTCAGTTTGAGTAAAGTTTTTGCCTTTTGAACGTTCTGGAAAACTAATTTTACCAAGCAAACTATAAATATTCAACTTAGCTAAAGCCTCTTCATTTAGTTCCAATAAATTTACTTTATTATTAGTAAAAACATTCACATTTGGATTAATAATCCGCTTTAACTTTTCTGTTGGTTCAAACCAAATTATATAATTAGAATCTACTTTTATGGGAATGAGTTTATTGACGTTTTCTCTGAAATATTTGCTTGCTATTTCATTTTGTTTGGAATGAGGAATGCTGTCTGAAAACTGCATTAGGTAATTTATTCTTTTTATTGAATTATCAGTTAAAGCAATTGCAATACAATGCTGATTTTTTGACTTAATCAAATTCCAAATATTCATATTTTCATTTATGTATGAATTTCCATTTTTTACTTTAAGTCTTAAAATTTTAGTTTTATTATCGATGTTTTGGTAGCTTTTTAATTTAAACCCATATCTCTTTTTTGTAATATTTAAATCTTTCAATTGTTTATCATTTAATTGAATATAATTTCTTTGAAGTCTTGCCACTGTTAAAGAATCAAAACCTTTTTGAATAGATTTTCTAGTAAAACTTCTGTATTTATACAATATTTTCTTGTACTCATTTTCTGTAGAAGTGCCATATTTATTTATTACTGCTTTTGCAACATCATTACTTAAAGCTTCATAAAATTTAGGCTCAGTTTTGAACCAAAATATCAATTTCAAATCACTACTATATTTGCTTGGAACTGACTTTAAATGAACCACAATTGGAACCAACATTGATTCCATTTCTTTTAAGAAATCTTTTTCATAACCAAATCCATTTAAGTATTCAATTAATTGGTGACTGCTGTCTTTTTTATTTGGTGAATTTAAAGCTGTTGGAAAATTTAGTATAGAAAGTGATGTAGCCCAAAAATTGACAGAATTTTTTATAATCAATGTGTCTTTTGTATAACTATGATTTGTGGTTCTACTCCCATGTTTTCCTACTTTTAATGAAAAATATGTTTTGTGTGTTTCTATAATTCCATCATTTTTAAAGTTGAAAAAAGTATCCGTTACATTCTCATATTTCAACACATTTCCATCGGTAATAATTCCTAATTTGGCCAACTCTTCGTTAGTTAAAATTAAATAGCCATTTTCATCAAAATAAGTCCGGTTATCCTCCATATTTGTGTCTGAAAACTTTGGAGTAGAATTAAATGGTTCAAACAATGGAGCTTCTTGTTTATTGGCAAATTCTTTAGTTGGTTTTGGCTTTTTATTTACCGCTAAAGGACTTTGCTTTATAGTTAAATCAACCGTTTTATTTTCCTTTGATTCATTGGTTTTTATTGTTGGTTCAGCAATTGTGTTTTGCTTATTTACCACACTTTCTTTAACTAAAATACTGTTATTATTTTGTGTTGAAGTAGGATAAAATCCTAACCACAAACCTGCTATTACTGCGCATACTACCGACATGATCAAAATGTTTTTTAAGGTGAAAAATGATTGTTTTTTAACCAATAAATTTTTGTTGCTAATAATGGCAGATACATCGCTTTGGGTTAGTAAAGGATTTTGCTGTTTTGCATTGTTCAATAATGTTTCTAATCTATTGCTCATACAATATTCCTTTCCTAATTTTTACGGTTTTCTTTTCATCATTTTCAAGTAGTAATGCCAGTGTTTTTCGCGCTCGGTGAATATTGGTTTTTACACCATTTACACTTACGTTTTGAATGGCTGCAATGTCTTCCATGCTTAATCCACTTATTTCGTACCAAACTATGGCTTCGCTTTGCTTAACAGGTAAGCGTTGCAATGCTTTGTTTAGTTCAAATTTCATCAATGAACCTTCGCTGTTTGAATTGCTAGCTGTGTTTTCCATTTTGTTGGATTCAAACAAACCCCAAAACTTCTTCCGCCTTAGTTTTTTATTTACCAAATTGCTAGCAATACTGAATAAATAACTCAAAAAAGCAGTTTCATTTTGCAATTTTTCAAAACTTTCAAAAGCCACCAAAACCGTTTCACTTACTACATCTTTTGCTTCTTCATTATCCCAAACCAATGTTTGCACAAACCTGCTCAACCGCGCATGCAACGGCTGATACAAACTCATAAAACGATCTTGTTTTGAAATATTTTGTTGCAAATTATTTTTATTAGTTATTTCAGTATGTTGCTTAACTAAGCTAAAAAGTTTCAAGCCACAAACAAGTATTTGTTATAGCTTTGGTTTTAAGGTTTTTAAAAAATTACAAAGATTGGAAGATTACAAAGATTGAAAAATTTGTCTATTGCCCTTTGCCTCCTTCGGCAAGCTCAGGATGACTATACTTCTCTTCAATCGTTGCCAGCTGCCAGCAGTCCTTCCAAACCTTTTATAAAAATAACTTTGTAATTGAAATTATATAGTTCATTTTTGAAATCAATTTAAAATGAAAAGTTTTCAAATAATATTAACCCAAATCAAAGAAAGTGCACGATCGGCATTTTATACCATGTATTTGAATAAAGTGCGTACTTTACTTTCAACCTTGGGAATTACCATCGGAATTTTTTGCATTATTGCGGTGTTAGCTGTAGTTGAAAGTTTTGAAACTAGCTTACACCAAAGTGTAGAAAGCTTGGGAAACAATGTGGTTTTTGTTGAAAAATGGCCATGGACTTTTGGGCCAGGATATAAGTGGTGGAAATACATGAATAGGCCAAATGCATCGATTGATGAAATGAAAAATATAGAGCAGAAATCTGCTTTGTCTCAAGGTCAAATGCTAACTATTTCTATCAGTGGCAAAACATTGAAAAGTGGCTCCAACAGTGCAAGTGGAATAGATATTCAAGGAGTAACGCACGATTATGATCAAGTAAGAAATTTTAATTTAATAGAAGGTAGGTATTTTACCGAAAATGAATCTGTAAATGGAACATTGGTTTGTATTATTGGTTATAATTTATCCCAAACATTATTTCCAAGTGTAAGTCCAATCAATAAAAGTATTAAAGTTTCTGGAATAAAATTCAATGTTATTGGCGTTTTTGCCAAAGAAGGTGAAAGTTTAATTGGAAACAGTCAAGATAATTTAACCATTATTCCGGTAAATGCTGCTGCCAAATTTGTTAGAATTAATAGCGATGATGCCAATAGCAGAATTCATGTAAAAGCCAGCAATGGGGGAGTGGCAGCTTTGGAACAAGAGTTAAATGGAATCATGCGAAGCAAACGAAAATTAAAACCCGGACAGGAGGAAAATTTTGCGTTAAATAAAACTACTTTAATTACCCAACAACTTGATCAAACTTTTTCAATTGTAAATATTGCCGGCTGGATCATTGGATTATTTGCCATGTTGGTTGGTGGTTTTGGAATAGCTAATATTATGTTTGTGAGTGTGAAAGAAAGAACCAATGAAATTGGTATCCAAAAGAGTTTAGGTGCTAAAAATTATTTTATATTAATTGAATTTCTTATTGAAGCAATTATTCTTTGTTTGTTAGGCTGCGTACTAGGTTTAATTTTAGTTTGGAGTATTGTATTAGTACTTGGAAGTATATTTGATTTTGTTTTTTACTTAAGCTTAAAAAATATTTTTATAGGTGTATTTACCAGTATTTGTATTGGTGTAATTTCAGGATTTTTACCAGCATTAAGTGCCTCTAGGTTAAACCCAGTAGATGCTATAAGAAGTAAATAATTAATTACAAAAAGTAGCTAAACAAATAGCAAGAAATTCTTTTTGAAATCAATAAATCAAAATGCTATTTTTCCTGTAAAATAGCCTCGTATTTGGTAGCGTTTGTTATATCTATTTCAGATAAAATTTCCACTATTTTAGGTTTTTCTATTGCAGTAGCGCCTTTATAAATATTGATAATTTCATCACGTTTTGAATCAAAAAACATTAACAACATCACGGTGTTAGGAGCAATAGCATATACTTTCTTTACCTCTTCAATGGCTTTAAAAATTTGCTTGCGGGCTTCTAAAGGTTTTTTCTGAAAAATATCCATCCCTTTTCTATGGTAAATATAATAAGCGAGTCTAATGGTTTTAAAACGTTCGTTTAAAATATTATCAATTAAGTTGTACCTAGTTCTTAAATTTCTACCAAAAGCTGTCCATCCCGCACCACCACTTTTAGCCTGTGCCAACGATAATATTTGTGCTGCTTTATTAAAATAAGGAGTTCCGCTTTCTTGTCCAAAACTATCATAATCTAAACCCAAACAATAATTACAGTAAAATGCTAAGAGTCCAGTAATTTCAGTTCCATATTGTCCGTCAGTATAATCAAAACGTTGTTGGTCGAGGTAAGTAAAATTAAAATTTTCGTCTCTAAAGTTGAGTAAAATGGTATTGTAATTTGTTCCAAAAACTGGTCTTCTACATTGAATCATTGCTACCGCAGTAATTTCGCCCGTAGTTTGATTATAAGCTGAGGGAATAATTTCAATTGTTAAATCAAAAAGTTCAGCGGGTAAAACCTTATCAAGACTCCATTTTTGAATAGAAATAAATGTTTTGATATCATTTTCTAATCTTCTAAAAATTGATCTATCAGTTATTTCAATTTGATTGTCAGTTACCCTAACTTGTATATTAAAATCAGGCTGAGCATTAACCAAAAGACTAATTAGTAGTCCTAAAACAAAAAATATTTTACGCATCAATGGTATTTGTTAAATTAACTATTTCATTCACAATGTCAATGGCAACATCGTTTTTCGATTTTAAATTAAAGGCTATTCTCTCCCCACTATTTTTTAAAATAGTAATTTGATTGGTGTTGTGTTTAAAGCCTGCACCTGTTGTTTGTAAAGAATTTAACACAATAAAATCAGCTTTTTTTTCTTTTAATTTTATTAAAGCATTTTCTTCTTCATGATTGGTTTCGAGTGCAAATCCAACCAATATTTGTTTGTTAGTTTTTATGGAACCAATATGTTTTAAAATGTCTTTGGTCTTTTTCAATTCAATGATTAAACCTTCGTCATTTTGTTTTTTTATTTTTTCATCAGCAACTTTAATTGGCGAATAGTCGGCAACGGCAGCACACATAATTGCAATATTTGCAGTACTAAAATTTTCATTAACTGCTTCAAACATTTGTGCAGCTGAATGAACGTTTAATCTTGTAATATTTTTATGATGGTGAATGATTTCAACTGGTCCGGCTATTAGTTTAACCAATGCGCCTCTGTTTGCTAATTCTTCTGCTAAAGCAAATCCCATTTTCCCACTCGAATAATTTCCAATAAAACGAACTGGATCTATGTTTTCGTATGTTGGACCTGCAGTTACTAAAGCTTTTTTACCTAATAAATCTTGCTCAGAATTAAAATGTTTTTCTATAACTAAAAATATTTCTTCAGGTTCAGCCATTCTTCCTTTTCCGTTTAATCCACTGGCTAATTCACCTTCTTTTGCGTCAATCATGATGTTTCCAAACGATTGAAGTTTAGCGCAATTTTGAACAGTAGTTGGATGTATAAACATGTCTAAATCCATTGCTGGCGCAAACATGATAGGACACTTGGCTGAAAGATAAGTTGCAATTAATAAATTATCACAAATTCCATTTGCCATTTTAGCAATTGTATTTGCACTTGCTGGCGCAACAACCATTAAATCTGCCCAAAGTCCAAGTTCTACATGATTTGTCCATTCGCCATTTTGGTTCAAAACAAAATCGCTGTAAACAGGATTTTTACTAAGCGTACTTAAGGTTAAAGGCGTAACAAATTCTTTGGCTGCAGGAGTAATTATTACTTTTACATTGGCACCTGCTTTAACTAGCAATCTAACCAAAAAAGCCGCTTTGTAGGCGGCTATGCTGGCACTAATGGCGATAATAACTTTTTTGTTTTTCAATTTACTCTTGTTTTAAAAAGTAGTGTTTGAAAAAACTAGAATTGTTTTCCATCTCCAGTTTTAGCTGGATTATTGTAATAAATTTTACCGTTCATAAACTCCTCAGTTGCTATTAAAGTCGACTTAGGTAATTTCTCGTAAAAATTAGAAATTTCTATTTGTTCACGGTTTTCAAAAATCTCTTCTAAAGTGTCGTTATCATTATCAAATTCGTTTAATTTGCTATGTAACTCTTCTTTCATTTGAGCTGATATTTGATTTGCTCTTTTAGCAATAATTGCAATTGTTTCGTACAAGTTTCCTGTTTCAGCTTCTAATTTACGTAAGTCGCGAGTTACAGTGGTAGTAGGTACGTTTTGGTAATTGTGATTTAAGTTTGCCATTTATATTTATTTGTTTATTTTATTTAATTCGGTTACTGCTTTTTGTTTAATGTCTTTTGCATTACTCATAAATTTACTGTTTTCGGTGTATAATTCAGTAAAATCATTGAATGCACTTATTGTTTCTTGGTAACGTTGAATTTGTTTTTCTGGAATGCTATTTTCAGCTAATAAATAGTTTGATTTTAAAATCAAAAAATCTATTTCTTCTCTTTGTGCTATTTCCGGAAAATCATTCACTAAATTTTTAAGTGAAACAATTGCACTTTTATACGAACCAATATTGTAATATAATTTTGCATTGTTATAAGCTTTTTGTGAAAGTTTAGCTCGCAATTTATCTAAATATTTATTGCAATCATTTAAATATTTACTTTCAGGATAAACATTTACAAAAATTTTAAAAGTTTCAATCGCTTTATATGTATCAACTTGGTCTAATTCAGAATCTTGCGATTCTAAAAAAATACAATATCCATTTAAATATAAAGCCTCTTCTGCATTTACACTTGTTGGATAAGTTTCGTAATATATTTTATACCTGTAACCAGCTAAAGAATACATTTTTAAACCATAATCACATTGAGCTTGATAATATAAAATTTTCTCGGCCAAAGGTGTATTTGAAATTTCGTTTTCTAATTGATCAAAAAGTGTTTGAGCCCTGTAAAAATCTTTTTTCATAAAGAAATATTCAGCTACTTCCAATTTCTTCTTGGAGTCAGTGCTTTTTAAAGCCTTTTGGAACTTACTTCTGCAGCCTCCAAATACTAAACTTAATATGATAATTGATAAACTTAAATACTTCATTTTTACTAGTCTGCGAAAGTATGTTTTTTGATTTAAAATAGAAAACTTATTTTCGTAAAATACCAATGAGCAAAAAAAAGATTTCAATATTGTCATTTATTTTATTTATAGTGTTGAATACTTGGTGTTTAATTTCCTATTCTCAGTTACGAATTACCAAAAATAGTGATAGCATAATTGTCGCTTCAAACGACTCAATCAATCAAATAGTTACATTTTCGATTTTAAAACCTAAAGTATTTAAAGCTGATTCTATGATTATTTATGGGAAAAAGTATTTAGGTTTAAATTACAAAAGAGGTGGAACCTCCAATAGAGGATATGACTGCAGTGGTTTTACAATGACTGTTTTTGCAAAATTTGGTATTCGTTTGCCACATACCAGTGCTGGTCAATCATTAATAGGAATAGAAGTAAACAGTAAAAATATTCAAAAAGGGGATTTGATTTTTTTTAAAGGAAGAAGCCGAAGAGGACATAGAGTTGGACATGTAGGAATAGTTATTTCTGAAAGAGGAATGCCCGTAAAATTTATTCATTCCTCAGTAAACGATGGAGTAAGAGAAGATTGGATGTTAAGTGATTATTACCGAAAACGTTTTGTTAAAGTAATGCGCGTAAAGCAGTGGGAGCAATAGATTAGACGATAGTCAATGGACCATAGTATTTGTAAGATAGATAAGTGTCCAATTATTAAATTTATTTTCTATGGTCTATCGACTATTAGCTATAAACTAAAAATCGTACTTGTATAATTTGCTTTACTTATTATATTGCCATTCAAAAAATCGATAAAAAATATATGAGTGTTTGGCGAAAAAAACCAATTAGTGCCTTTGAGGCAGAAATGAAAAAAGGCGGATTAAACCGTGTGCTTACCCGTTGGGGATTAACATCGTTAGGAATAGGTGCCATTATTGGCGGTGGAATTTTTACTTTAACAGGAATTGCCGCGCACGATTATGCAGGACCAGCACTTGCGATTTCATTTGTAATTGCTGGCGTTGGCTGTTTATTTGCTTCGCTCTGTTATGCTGAATTTGCTTCAGTTTTACCAGTAGAAGGTAGTGCTTACAGCTATGCTTACGGAACAGTTGGTGAATTATTTGCTTGGTTCATTGGTTGGAATTTAATATTGGAATACATGATGGGAGCAACCACAGTTGCTGTAGCTTGGAGCGGTTATTTTGTAAAACTATTACATTTGTTTCACCTCGATATTCCAATTTGGTTATGTAATGATCCAGTTACAGCAGCTACAAAAGCAGCTGCATTAGGAATCGATATTCCTTCTTTTGCTTTTAACTTACCAGCATTTGTAATTACTTGGTTTGTTACTAGTATTTTAATTAAAGGCATTAAAGAAGCTGCAAGTACAAATAATATTATTGTAATTATTAAAATTGCTGTTGTTCTTTTTGTAATTATAGTTGGGGCATTTTATATCAATGTAGAAAATTGGCAACCATTTATTCCAACTTCGGTTGAAACAATAACTGATGGAGTTGTAAGCAAAAGTTTTGGTTGGGAAGGTGTTGTTACTGCAGCTACTATTGTATTTTTTGCTTATATCGGTTTCGATGCTGTTTCAACTCAGGCTGGTGAGGCAATCAACCCTAAAAAAGATGTGCCTTTTGCAATCATTGCATCATTGGTTATTTGTACTGTTTTATATATTTTAGTATCATTGGTTTTAACAGGAATGGTAAAATACGATGTGTTAGATAAAGCAGCACCCGTAGCTTCAGCATTTAGCGAAAACGGTTTAACTTGGGCAGTGTTTATCATAACAATTGCAGCAACTGCAGGTTTAACTTCTGTAATGTTAGTAATGATGTTAGGTCAAACTCGTATATTTTTGGGAATGGCTAAAGATGGTTTATTACCTAAGGGAATGTTTGGTACATTACATCCCAAATTTAAAACGCCTTATAAATCTACCATTTTAGTTGGTGCAATTATTTCTGTTGTAGCATCTTTTACTCCAATTGAAAATGTAAGCGCCATGTGTAGCATGGGAACATTATTGGCTTTTGCAATGGTATGCGTTGCGGTCATGTTATTACGCTATAAAAGTCCTGAATTAGAAAGACCTTTTAAAGCGCCAGCAGTATATTTAGTTGGAACCTTAGGTGTTTCATTCAATTTGTTTTTGATGTGCTTTGTAAGAATTGAAACTTGGATTGCTTTCCTAATTTGGGGTGCAATTGGTGTATTGGTTTATTTCCTTTATAGCAAAAGACATAGCAATTTACAAAACCCTCCAATTGAAGAATAATTATTGAAATTTAAATTCAAAAAAGCTGCTTTGGAATTAATTTCAAAGCAGCTTTTTATATGTTTTTTTGAATAAATAATTCAATATTATTTACTATAACTAAGAACATTTCTACAAGCTCAATAACCTTGGTCGTTGAGCTTGTAGATACGATTATCAATTTTCACTTTGTATAACACAATTGAAGTTGAACGACATTTATATTTTACAATTTTGTACAACCCATAAAAAAAGCGGAAATCTCTTTCCGCTTTTTTGTTTAATAATTATTTTTATAAAATTTCTTATTCAGGATTTTTTGCTATTTCAAATACATCAGGGCTAAAGCCAGTATTGTTAAATCCACCATCGTGGAAAAGGTTTTGCATGGTAACCATTCTGCTGAAATCGCTAAACATTAATGCACAATATTCAGCACATTGCTCCGCATCGGCATTGCCAAGTGGACTCAATGCAGCTGCGTAGTCAAAGAAGTCGCCAAAACCTTTTACACCGCTTCCAGCAGTAGTTTTTGTTGGACTTTGTGAAATGGTATTGATACGTACTTTTTTAGTTTTACCATAATGGTAACCAAAACTACGAGCCACACTTTCTAATAAAGATTTTGCCTCTGCCATTTCGCTGTAATGAGGGAATACACGTTGCGCAGCAATATAAGTTAAAGCTACTACTGAACCCCATTCGTTAATGGCATCTTTTTTATAACATGAAGCCAATAAACGGTGGAAACTCATAGCAGAAATATCAATGGTATCATGCATGAACTTATAGTCTAAGTTCAAGTAATCATTGCCTTTTCTCATATTCATACTCATGCCAACTGAGTGTAAAATAAAATCAATTTTACCACCTAAAATCTCCATCGACTTGTCAATCAAATTGTCCATGTCTTCGTTTTTACTCACATCGCAAGGAATTACTTGAGCATTACAAATGGTTGATAATTCATTTATTTCACCCATTCTCATGGCTACAGGTGCATTGGTTAATACAATTTGTGCGCCTTGTTCATGACATTTTAAAGCCACTTGCCAAGCTATTGACTTATCATTTAACGCACCGAATATGATGCCTTTTTTTCCTTGAAGTAAATTATTCATATTGAAAACTTAGATTTTTATTTATAGCGCAAGTTTATACAATTTAGTTTTATGTTTGAAAAAAAATATTTAACAAATGTTTCACCATAAATTATTCATTTCCTTTTTATTAGTCGTTTTGTTTGGAAATTTAAGTGCACAACCTTTTTCAAAACAAGATTATTTACACGGAAAACTATCAAAACTCCGTTCATGCTTTGATGTTAAAACCTATGAAATAACATGCAAAGTTGATATTGACCATCATTTTATTTCGGGTAAAAACGAAATCACATTTTTGGCTGTAACTGATTTGAATAAAATTCAAATTGATTTGAAAATGCCAATGAAAATAGAAAAAGTGATTTTTGAAAACACCAATCTTATTTACCAGCAAGATAGCAATGCATATTTTATTGATTTCGGGAAAAAAATTTTAAAAGGAACTTTGGCTAAAATTACTGTATTTTTTAGTGGATTCCCACCAATTGCCAAAAATGCACCTTGGGATGGTGGCTTTGTTTTTAAAAAAGACAGCAGTAATAAACCATGGGTAGGTTTGGCTTGCGAAGGAATTGGCGCATATTGTTGGTTGCCTTGCAAAGATCATTTGAGCGATGAAGCAGAAAACATGGTGATGCATTTGCAAGTTCCAAATGGTTTGGTTGGAGTAAGTAATGGAAAGTTAATAGGAAAATTGCCATTAAATGATGGTTACACGCAGTATGATTGGAAAGTTTCGTATCCTATTAATAATTATAATATCACCATAAATATTGCTGATTATGTTCAAATTCAAGATGAATTTAGAAGTCCGATAAAAGGAATTTTAGTTTTAAACTATTTTGTTTTAAGAGAAAATGAACAAAAAGCAAAAAATCATTTTAAGCAGGTAAAGGATATGTTGGGTTGTTTTGATCGTTTTTTTTCTCCCTATCCTTTTTGGAACGATGGCTATAAATTAGTGGAATCTCCTTATTGGGGAATGGAACACCAAAGTTGTGTAGCTTATGGCAATGATTATAAAAATAATGAATGGGGTTTTGATTTTATCATAGTTCATGAAAGTGGGCACGAATGGTTTGGCAATAGTTTAAGTATGAAAGACCATGCAGATATGTGGATTCATGAAAGTTTTACCACTTATTCGGAAGCAGTTTATGTAGAGTTTAAAAAAGGTTATGACCAAGCTGTAAAGTATTTAAATAGCCAAAAATATCATATCAAAAATAGAGAGCCAATCATTGCTCCTTGCGATGTTTATTTTCATGGAAGAAAAGACAATGATGTTTATTATAAAGGAACTTGGATGCTGCATACCATGCGTAAAATGCTGAATAACGATACTACTTGGTTCAATATGATTTATGAATTAAACGATGATTTGAAATACAAAACATTAAGCAGCGCTGACGTTGAAAATTATATAACTAAAAGAACTCGTTATAATTTTGGTCCGTTTTTTAATCAATATTTACGAAAAGCAGCATTGCCAGTTTTTGAATACCAATTCATAGAAAAAGAAAATATTTTAGAACTAAAATACAGGTTAACAACCAATGTAAGTGGATTAGAAATGCCTATAAAAGTAATGCTGAGTACTGGTAAATTTGAATATATAATTCCTGCAAGTCATTGGAAAATAGTGGAATTGCAATACAGCAGCAAAGAAAATTTTAAAGTAGATACTGAAAACTTTTTGATAGAGGTAAAGGAAGTGGAGTAAGTGTTCATTTGTTTAAGTGTTTAGGGCAACGAATTTTTTAATTCATCATTCAACACCCAACATTCAAAATTTCTTATCCTTCAAATATCCCTAAAACATCTAGAATATTGTTCAATTCGTCAAAGTCTTTTACACCAGTTTTTTCTTCATCACCACCAGTAATATTTAAAGCATAAGGTTGGTAGTTTGCTATAATTGCTTTTATTGTTTTTGACGAAGTATTAATACCCCAAATTATTTTATGATTGTCACAAATTTCTTTCAATTGTTCAGCTGATATTGAATTGTTTTCATGGCTTGCAAATAAATGAAACGCATCTACATTAGTTGAATAGGAAGTTATTTCTGCCGTTAAAGTTTCTTTATTTAACAAGCTAATATCTATTTTTTTAATAATTGGTTTGTCTATTTCTATTAAATCTGCTGGCAATAAACGATTGTTTATTTCTACAATATCAATGTTCAACATTTCAGTTATAGCCAATATTTCATTGATAGATTGATTTCCAAATTCCGCTACTACAAAGCATCCGCTAGTCCAATCTATAATTTGTTTGGCTTTAACAGGTGGAATATAATTTACGTTATTGGTATCGAAACAAAAGCCCATGTATTCAATTCCGGCAGCTGCTGCAAAGCGTGCATCGCTTAAGTTTGTAATATTACCTAACTTAATTTTTACAGTTTGGTCGTTCATTTATTCTTATTTTTTTTTATAAATTGGCACATTGCTGCATGCTTCGCCATACATTAAACTTTTTACTACAGGCAATAATTTATTGCTTATGGCTACGTAAGCAGAAACTGGCATTTCATTGTGACTACAGCCTTTAATAATTATTCTTTTATCGGAATAATCATTAGCATTTATTTGGGCAATTGCATCATTATACAATGTAATTTCAAGTTGTTGTAAATTGCCGTAAACACAACGGTTGGCATATTGCTGAACAGCAGTCGCCAAAAGCATGTAAGCCCAAGTAGGAACAATGGCATCATTGCTACAATAAAATGCAATATTCTTGTTTTGATAAAGTGTCCAATCGTGTGTTTTAATAAATGCTCTAAAGTCTTTTTCCTTTAAAATCATTTCCCTAAAAAGCCAATTTTTTATATCAAATAAAATACGTTCACCCGCATGGCATAATAGTTCCAAATCGATGGTAACTAAACCGCTATTTGCAATTTTATTTTCAATTAAATTAGTTTCTTGAAATTCCATTTTAAATTTATTGTCTTACAATCATGGTTCTTGTAATGGTTTTTTGACCCATCACTTGTACCACATTGGTATCGCTTTTTATTCCACTTTGAGCGCGTAAATAATAATTACCTTGTAAAATATAACCAAAATCGGCAGTACCATTTATGCCAGCAACTGTATTTATATAAAAATTTCTTTTCAAGTCTTCGTAAGTTGGATACAAAAAAACTTGGGCATCATTAATAATAGCATTGTTATTAGTTCCATCTAACACCATTACTTTTAATCGTCCTGAATATTGTGAACTATCGGAAGTAATGATTGTTTGACTCGGATTAGGATTTGACTCGGTTTTAGTACATGCCATAAAACCTATTAAAATGATAGCTACAAAAATTATTTTTTTCATATTTTTCATATTTATTTTATTTCAGAAACTTTAATTGTGTTTACTCTAGATCGTTGTGAAATAGGCATACTAGCTGTATTTATTACTAACTGTCCCGGTTTTATAAAACCACCTTTTAATAAATTATCATTCACATCTTGCATAGAATCGTCAGTGCTTTCAAACTCGCGGTATAAAAATCCTCGAACGCCCCAAACTAAGCTTAAGGTATTCACCAAACGTGGATTGGTAGTAAAAATAAATATACTTGCTTTAGGACGGAATGATGAGATTTTATATGCTGAATAACCCGAAAAAGTCATACCAACAATGGCATCTGCTTTTAAGTGATCGCTTACTTTAACTGCAGTAAAACAAATTTCATCTGAAAAAAATGTTTCACTTTCCGCTGATGGCTTAACACCTTTAAAATAGGGAGCATTGGTATTTGTTTCCACTTCCAATATAGTTTTTCTCATATAACTAATTGCATCTACTGGAAATGCGCCAACACTTGTTTCAGCGCTTAACATTACTGCATCGGCCCCATCCATCACTGCATTTGCAATATCGTTTAATTCAGCACGAGTTGGAACCGGGCTTACAATCATACTTTCCATCATTTGAGTAGCAATGATGACAGGTTTACTAGCTTCAATACATTTTTTTACAATGCGTTTTTGAATAACCGGAACTTGCTCCATTGGCATTTCCACACCCAAATCGCCACGAGCAACCATAATTCCGTCAGAAACTGCAATGATTTTATCAATATTGATTACTGCTTCTGGTTTTTCTATTTTTGAAATTACGCGTGGTCTCCAATCGTTTAATTCTATAATATTTTTAAGAAAAATTACATCGTTTTCATTTCTAACAAATGAAAGTCCAACCCATTCTACTTTGTTTTCAATACCAAATTTCAAATCATCCAAATCTTTTTGTGTCATGCTTGGTATACTCATTTTGGTATTTGGTAAATTGAAACCTTTTTTGTTTGAAAGCCACCCACCAACAATTACTTGAGCTTTGATTAAATTCTTTCTATTGGTTTCAATTACTTTTAATTCTAGCTTACCATCATCTAATAATATACGTTCACCAGGATTTACGTCTTTAGGTAAATTTTCAAAATTTACATAAACACGGTTACCTGTGCCCATGCATTTTTCAGTAGTAACCTCTATCATTTCGCCATTGATAAGCTCTACTTTCCCGTTTTCCATTTCGCCAACTCTTAATTTGGGTCCTTGCAAATCAAGTAACATACAAACATTGGTTCCAAGTTGTTCATTGGCTAATTTAATATTGTCAATTACTTGTTTGTGGTCTTCGTATGAACCGTGTGAAAAGTTAAGTCTACAAACATCCACACCTTCTAATATTATTTCTTTCAGTTTTTCTAAACTGCTTGTTGCGGGGCCAATGGTAGCTACTATTTTGGTACGATTAAAAAGTATATTATTCATGATATATTTATCTAAAATTCGGTTATAAAATTAAATTTACTTTGTGTTTCAGCCTTTTTTGGTCTATTTTACTAATGAGCTGAATTTCATTAATACGTTTCATTTTTTTTAAAAATAACTTCTCATCAAAAAAAGTTAATCCACCTTCTATTAAAATAAAATACTTCATGGCTCTTAACTTTAGCTCAGTAAAAAGCGAAACATTGTCATCGTAATTAGAGAAGAATGTGTATGTTAAATGGTTTAATTCATCAATGTAAACAAATTTATCAAAGTAATAATTTTCATTTTCTAAATCATTATACCATTCAATACTGTTTTCCTTAGCCAAATCAATTGCTATGGCATGATTGATTAACCATGCTAAGCGAGAATTGTTTTCATTACAAATTAAACCGTAAAAAAAACTTTCTTCCTCATTATCAATATTTAGCGAAAACTTTTTCAATTAAAAATCGAGCAAATATACTGTTTGTAAATGATGAAATTATTAAATTAATTATTTTTTGTGGTAAAAAATTAGTTTTAATTTTTTAAGGCCTAAATAAAGTAAAATTTGATTGATGAATATTAAAAAAATAGCAATATTTTTTAGCCAATAGCTTCGTGCAAATTTGGCAATTTACCCAATTGTTTTAAATAGGTAATATGTGATTTGATAGCACTAAAAAGTGTTTTGTTTTCTATATGTGGAATGCCATATTCCTTAGCAGTTTGCTTTACTATTTTGGCTATTTCAGGATAATGAACATGCGATATTTTTTGAAATAAATGATGTTCTACCTGAAAATTTAATCCGCCAATGTACCACGACAATAATTTGTTATTAGGAGCAAAATCGGCTGTTGTATTTAATTGGTGAATAGCCCAATCATTGGCTATAATTCCTTCCTTGTTTGGCAATGGATGGGTTGTATTTTCAACAGTATGAGCCAATTGGAATACGGTTGTTAAGATTAATCCTGAAAAAAAATGCATCAATGCAAATCCTGCAAATACATGGGCAAATATCATATTAAAAAAATATACAGGAACAACAATCATTAAAGAAAAATAGAAAATTTTTATACCAATAATTTTTGCCAATATGAATACATTTTCTTTTCTGTTATTGTTATTTACTCCATTTTTTGAAAACTGATAAAATTGAATAAAATCTTTTGCAACTGCCCAGTAAAAAGTAAGTAATCCATAAAAAAAGAAAGCATATATCCATTGGAATTGATGAAAACTTTTTTGTTTGGTATGAGGCGAAAATTTCAATACTAATCTATCCGAAATATCATCATCTAAAAATGTAATATTGGTATAAGTATGGTGCAAAATATTGTGTTGAAGTTTCCAGTTAAATACTGAACCTCCTAATAAATTTAATGTATTTCCTAACCAATAATTCACGTTTTTATTAGCTGAATATGCACCATGATTTGCATCATGCATCACACTCATTCCAATACCAGCTACGGCTATTCCCATGAAACTCCAAAGCATTAAACTTACTCCAAAACTTGGTTGAAAAAATAGGATAAAAATAAATGGTAAAATATATGCTAAAAGCAAAATAATTGTTTTAATAACCATTGTTACATTGGCAAATTTAGAAATATTATTTTCAGTAAAATATTGATCTACTCTGCTTTTTAGAATTGAGTAAAATTCAGTTTTGTTTTGATCTACAAATTTTACTTGTGCTTTTAATTCCGACATGTTACAAAGTAAACTTCTTTGAACTCATTTCTACTATTTACTTTGTTACTTTAAAAATATTTTTTAATTAAAACAATTCATTGTCCAAACAGCTTATCATTGTAACAACAATAAAAATTATGATAAACTTTGAATTTAAAAACCCTACTAAAATACATTTTGGAAAAGGATTAATAGGAAAAATAGCCAATGAAATTCCCGCTCATGCTAAGGTGTTAATGCTTTACGGTGGTGGAAGCATTAAAAAAAATGGCATTTATGAACAAGTAAAAACCGCACTTCAATCGTTTGAAGTGATAGAGTTTGGTGGCATTCCTGCCAATCCTGAATACAATGTTTTATTAAAAGCATTAGCAGTAATTAAAGAAGAAAAAATTAATTATTTGTTAGCAGTTGGCGGTGGATCTGTCATTGATGGAACAAAGTTTTTAGCATCTGCCGCATTATTTGAAGGAAATAATCCTTGGGATATTTTAGAAAAAGGAATAAGAACCGAAGTGGGAATGCCTTTTGGAGTAGTTTTAACATTACCTGCTACGGGTTCTGAAATGAATTCAGGTTCGGTAATTTCAAGACATGAAACCAATCAGAAATTAGGAATGGGCGGGCCAGGATTGTTTCCTCAGTTTTCTATTTTAGATCCCCAAGTAATTTCATCAATTCCAGCAATTCAAATTGCCAATGGAATTGTGGATGCATTTACACATGTTTTAGAACAATACATGACTTATCCTACTGGTGCAAATTTGCAAGACAGAATTTCGGAAAGTATCATGCAAAATTTAATTGAAGTAGCACCACAAATTTTAAATAATCCTGCTGATTATAATTCGCAATGTGAGTTTATGTGGAGTTGCACAATGGCATTAAACGGATTGATTCAAAAAGGTGTTCCAACAGATTGGACTGTGCATGCAATAGGCCATGAACTTACTGTTTTATTCGGTATAGATCATGCTCAAACATTAGCCATTATTGCTCCAAGTCATTACCGTTATAATTTTGAAAACAAGAAAGAAAAATTAGCACAATATGCTACTAGGGTTTGGAATATAACTGAAGGAACAATAGAAGAAAAAGCAAATTTAGCAATTGATAAAACAGAAGCATTTTTTCATTCAGTAGGAATAAAAACACATTTGAGTGAACATACTGATAAATTTAAGGAAGCCGCACCTTTTATTTTTGATTCATTTACTAAAAGAGGCATGTTGAAATTGGGCGAACGCCAAAATATTACTCCTTCTGATGTAATGAAAATTGTAGAAATGAGTTATTAGTTCATTTCATTTATTTAAAAAAAAGCCGTCAGATAAATGTCTGACGGCTTTTTTTATGCTCCTATACAACTTTTTAAATCATGTATTTGACTTTCCCATAATTGATGGGTATATTTTTCTTCACTTTCCTCGGCATAGTCAGTAATTACTAAAGCTACGTCATCGGTAAGTTCATCTACGTTTATATCAAATTCCAAATATTCATCTTTTGCAGAATCTGTCCATTTAAATTTCATGCTTTTATTATTAACTTTTTTAATTAAGTCAGCGCTTGTTTCTTCGCCTTCCCATTTAAATTTAAACAAGTTATTTCTAATATCCACATCTACACAGAACCATTGTGATAAACCACTTGGAGTACTGATATAATTAAACAATAAAGCTGGGGAAGCTTTAATTGGAAATTCCATTATTATTTGTTTACGGGCCATTATTGCACTATTTTTTAGTTATTTAGCGTGGGCAAATATAATTTTTACTTTCACACTGCAAAGTTTATGATAAAAAATACTTAAACATTCCTCCTAATTCACCGTTATCACCTTATTTTTTGTTGGATGAAAACATATTCATTAACATACCTCCTAAACCGATTCCTCCCAAATTGCTCAATAAACCTTGTATATTAAATGAATCGTCTTTCGGATCGTTTGTTTTTGAAATTAATTGATGCATGACTGCTGGAATTAAATTGTGAGAAATATGTTCAGCATCATTATTATTTAATTCAAATTTAGCCAATAAACTTTCACTAAAATTTGATACCATTGCTAATACTATTTTATTGTTTGATAAATTGCCATTGCTATTTAAAATTTCAGTTAAACCAGCAATATTACCTTTAGAAACTTCTAATTTTAATTGACTAATAATTACGTTTACTGTTTCTGAAATTACAGCCTCTTTATTTTCGTTTTTTATTACTTGGTTATTTAATATTAATTCAGCCGAATTTTCTCTTATTAATTTAGTTAAGTTTTCAATCATTTGCGCCAAAAATATAGGTTTTATTTAAATAGAAACATTATTTTTTTGTTTAAAGTATTTTTTCAGTTCCTCGGTTGTAAACGCATTTAAACAACTTTCTTTTGTAAGTCCTCCTTTTCTAGCTATTTGTAATCCATAATACATGTCTTTTAATCCATCAATATTGTGCGCATCAGGATTTATACAAAGCATAATTCCTTTGTTCAAGGCATAATCAATATAACGCCAATCAAGGTCTAAACGGTAAGGATTTGCATTTATTTCAATGGCAACTTTATTGGCCGCGCAGGCATCTATTATTTTTTCATGATTAATTGGATAACCCTCACGCAATAATAATAACCTTCCTGTTGGATGACCTAAAATAGTTGTAAAAGGATTTTCAATGGCTGAAATTAATCGGCTCATTGCTTTTTCTTCATTCATTTTTAAAATACTATGAACCGATGCAACCACATAATCAAAACTGGCCAAAACATCATTCGCATAATCCATTTGACCGTTGTATAAAATATCGCATTCTATGCCTTTAAAAACAGTAAAATTGGGATTGCTTTTATTCAATTTTTCAATTTCAGCATGTTGGTTAATTATTTGCTCTTCACTTAATCCTTTTGCGTAAAATGCAGCTTTGCTATGATCAGCAATTCCGAAATAACTATAGCCTAATTTTTCACATGCTTTTGCCATTTCGGAAATGGTATTTAATCCATCGCTCCATGTGGAATGATTATGCAATGCGCCCTTTAAATCGCTATATTCTATTAGTGTTGGAATCTTATTTTGCTTGGCTAATGCCACTTCATTTGTTCCTTCGCGCATTTCAGGAAAAATGTATGGCAATTGAATGCTTTTATAAATTTCTTCTTCGCTTGTACTTTGTTGGTTGATTGCATTTAAATCTAACAATGCTAAATGTTTTTCATTGGCTGTTTTTTCAAACAATTGCCAGCTAAATTTTTCGTTTTCACAGCATGAAATTACAACAGGAATTTGTTCGTATTTTCCTTTAAGTTCAATGCTATTATTATCAATTTCTGTAAATAAATTACTTTCAACTAATGCTTGTTTCGTTTCATTTATTTCATTGCATGCTACTATTATTTCAATGGCATCTATCACTTCCATTTTTCTTCTTATTGCACCGCAAAGCGAAACTTTTTGAATGGTATTTATGCTTTGCAATTTTTCAACTAAATCAAATGCTTTTTGTTCCACTTTGGCATAATGAAACTTGTTAGCACTGGCATACATAAACTCAATTTGGTTAATCACACTTTGCTGTGTTTTTAAACCAAAACCTTTGGCTTGTGCTAACCTGTTTTCTTTACAAGCATAAAGCAATTCACCTATTTCTTCTATTTCTAATTCTTTCCATATAATGGCAATTTTTTTTGGTCCAATGCCTTTAATTTTCATCATCATCAATATACCATCAGGCGTATTTGATAATAAATCATTTAGTTCCTCAAAACTTTCAGTTTTATTGATTTCATCAATTTTAGCCGCTATTCCTTTACCAATTCCTTCTATTTTTTCTAACTCAGGAATCGATAAATTTTCAAGTGGAGTAAGCATTTTATCAATGCGAAAAAACGCATTGGTGAACTGTTTTATTTTAAAAGGATTTCCGCCATGGAGTTCACTTAAGTCGGCAAAAAGCTTGAATAAATCGGCTATGTCTGAATTAGTCATTGGTAATTTTTTTTGTAAAATAGGGTTGAATAAATGCTAACCAAATGTATAATAATATGGTTGCCATTCCGGCAATAAAAAATATCAGTGAAACTGATTTTGAAACATTCAAATAAAAATCTTTTAGCATCCAAGCGCTGTTAGCAAGTATCCAAAAAATAATTGCTAGATTCACTAAAACTGTTTTTAAATTTTGACTTGATAAATAGGTAACATAAAATGCCATGGCAAGGGTAGGTAAAATCATAATTGCACCTGCAGTTTTAAACTCCATCATCCAACATAAATCTTTTACCAACCAAAAAACAATATGTAAGTTTTCTGTTTTCCGTATTTTATCAATCATTTTAAATAGCAATCTTAAATTTTTGCCTTTGGCAATAATAGGAAAATTGTTCTATTTCTCTTTCAATATTGAGTGGATAATTGGTTGCTTTTTATAAATCAGTCAATATACATGAATTATTTGTTTAGTTTATTTAATATTTATATTTACCAAAAAAATAATTTACCAAAATGCAAAAACGTGAATTTATTAAAACCTTAGCTTTGGCAGGAATTTCATTGCCATTATCGGGAAAAAATACAGATGAAATAATGTATAAATTTCAAAATTATTCAGCATATCAAATGGCAAACGATGAAGACTTTTGGCTTAATTTAAGGAATGTTTATAAACTTAAAACTGATTATATAAATTTAGAAAATGGTTATTATTCCATGATGCCACAACCTATTTTGAATGATTACATAGCTGAAATAAAAATGTTAAATTTTCATGCATCCTATTACATGCGTAAAAAAATGACAGACGATAAAATTGCTGTAAGGAAAAATTTGGCTCAGTTTTTAAAATGTGATTTAAGTGAAATAATTGTTACAAGAAATACAACTGAATCCATGAATACTGTAATCAGTGGAATGGATTGGAAAGATGGCGATGAAGCAATTATGGCTTATCAAGATTATGGTGCCATGCTTGATATGTTTAAACAACAATCCGAAAGATATGGCATGGTGAATAAAATAATTAGTATTCCAAATCATCCAAAATCTGATGATGAAATTGTGGCTATTTATGAAAATGCAATTACTAAAAAAACCAAATTGATAATGGTTTGTCACATGATAAATATAACTGGTCAGATTTTACCAATTAAAAAAATTTGTGACATGGCACATCAACATAATGTAAAAGTAGTGGTTGATGGTGCACATGCCATTGCTCATATTGATTTTAAAATAGCTGATTTAAACTGCGATTTTTATGCTTGTAGTTTGCATAAGTGGTTAAGTGTTCCCTTAGGTGCAGGATTATTATATGTTAAAAATGAAAACGTTGAAGATCTTTGGCCAATAAATGGTGAATACAGTTACGATAAAAAAGACATTAGAAAACTGAATCATACGGGAACACAGCCAATGGCAACTGAATTAAGCATTGCACATGCAATTAAATTCAATGAATTAATTGGAATAAAAAGAAAAGAAGAACGTTTAAGATTCTTGAAAAATTATTGGACAAACCAAGTAAAAGAGTTGAAGAATATTGAAATAAATACACCTTTTGAAGATGAAAGAAGTTGCGGAATAGCAAATGTTGGAATTAAAAAAATGAAGCCATCAGACATGGCTCAAATACTTTTTGATAAATATAAAATTTGGACTGTTGCCATTGATAATGAAAAAGCAAAAGTGCAAGGTTGTAGAATTACCCCAAGTATTTATACTACTATTGAAGAGTTAAATGTTTTGGTAAATGCTTTAAAAGAAATGAGTGCATAAAAAATAAAATTATGAAACTACTTACATACCTATCAGGAGCTTTTTTTAGCTCAATTTCAGTAATTGCAATCCTATTTAAACTGCTTCATTGGGTTGGTGCCGACATGCTTTTATTTTTTGGATTATTGGGAATTGCATTTTTATTCATTCCTTTTTTTACCATCTATAATTATAACAAAAAGCCTTCATAAAATTTATTTACTTTTCTTTTTTCTTCCAGTTTTTTGAGTGTTTGGATTTCCAATTTCATTGTTTAAAACAGCACTTTCATAATCAACCATTATTAAGTTTAATGGATAATAATCGTACAGTAAAACTATTCTGTGAGTAATGCCTTTATCTGTAAAATTATCAATGGCAGCAATGGTATACGCGCGTCCGCCCATAGAACAAGGCAATCGTTTTCCGTCTAAATTTTTAGTATTAAAAAACGCTTGGCTTAAGCCTTTTCCAGTTAATGAATCTACATTGGTTTTGTCGTAAATTTCATTTCTACTATATATTTCAATTCCAACAAATTCAGGTTTGCTAGCATTACAAGGTTTAATGAATAATTGATTACCAACTTTAATAGATAGCTGATTTTTTTGCTGTGCAATGGAAAGCAAATTGGTGATTAAAAAAATAGAGAAAAATAGTGTTTTCATATTATGCTTTTACAACTAAAACTGGAATATTTACTAAATGCCTCACTTCATCAACAGTTGAGCCAAAAATAATATCGCTGATACCTGCATGGCCATGAGCGCCTAAAACCAATACATCAATATTGTTTTCAGCAATTATTTTTGCAATTTCTTTAGCCCTATTTCCAAAACCTAATTGTGTTTTGGTGTTAAAACCCAAATTTTTTAAATCATTGCTATACGATTCTAAATTATTTAAATCCGATTTTGTTTCCAAGTCCAAAGCATCTTTTCCCAATCTTTTTGCTATGGCTGATTCCACAATATGTATCAATAAATAATCAATTTCTTTTCCTCCTAAAGTTAGTGCATGCTGAATGGTTGCTTGATCTTGTTTTCCAAAATCTACTGAAATAGCAATGTGTTTATATTTAGCAAATTCAATTTTATTAATATGCAATGCATTGGCATGTGGCACCACATGTTTGTGTTTGTTCAGTTTAATAAACAATGGATTAAATGTAATGTAAAACAACAAACCAAGGGCAAAAATACAAACTGCAATTACAATTATTTTTACATATAAATAATTAGAATCAAGCATTGTAAATAATTTATATACTTCTTCAAAAACCAATTTAATATTTAAACCAATAATTAAAATAGCAGCAATCCATGCCAATATTTTCACCCAATTTTTGATGGCAAATTCACCCATTAATTTTTTACTGCTGGTAAAATGAATCAGTGGAATTACGGCAAATCCTAATTGTAAACTTAATATTACTTGACTTAAAACTAATAATTCACCCAGTTTTTCATTGCCAAAAAGCAAAATAGTAAAAACAGCGGGAACTATAGCAATTAAACGTGTTACCAATCTTCGTAACATTGGACTGATACGCAAATTCAAATAACCTTCCATAATTATTTGTCCGGCTAAAGTTCCTGTAATCGTTGAACTTTGTCCTGCACAAATTAACGCAATGGCAAATAGTGTAGGAGCAATGTTACCAAACAAATTTTGCAACAATAAGTGAGCGTCTTGAATGCTTGAAATATTGTTATAACCCAATTTAAAAAAAGCAGTTGCCGCCAAAATAAGGATAGCAGCATTTACAAAAAATGCCAAATTCAAAGCTACAAATGAATCAATGAAATTATACTTTAAAGCAGTTTTTATACCCGAAAATGTTTTATCAATTTTCCGAGATTGTACCAAAGCTGAATGTAAATATAAGTTATGTGGCATCACTGTAGCACCAATGATTCCAATGGCTATATAAAGTGCATTTCCATCTAAATTAGAAGGAATAAAACCTTTACTTACTTCTAATAAATTTGGTTTCACTATGATTAACTCAACAATGAATGAAATGCCAATGATACTTACCAATGAAAATATAAACATTTCCAATTTCCGAACGCCTTTATTAATTAATAGTAGCAATAAAAAAGAATCGAAAACGGTAATTAATACACCATAAAGCAATGGCAAATCAAACAATAAATTTAAACCAATGGCCATTCCAATAATTTCAGCTAAATCGCAGGCTGCAATAGCAATTTCAGCAAAAACATATAAGGAAATATTGGTCCATTGAGGATATTGTTGTCGGCTTGCTTGCGCTAAATCCCAACCTTTTACTATTCCTAATCGGGCTGCTAAGCTTTGAAGTAACAATGCCATTAAATTACTCATGAGCAATACCCATACTAGCTTATATCCAAAAGCACTTCCGCCCGCAATGTCTGTTGCCCAATTCCCCGGATCCATGTACCCAACACTTACTAAATACGCAGGACCAATAAATGCCAATAAGGTACGCCACCAGTTTTTTTGTACAGGTACTTTTACACTTTCATGTATTTCACTCAATGATTTATCAGAATTGTTTTTCATTTATTTTAGTACTGCAAAAATAAAAAGTTAGACATATCTAACAAGAACTTTTTTCTTAAAAATTTATCAATAAAAACTTTTCAATTACTAATTTGATTTTCCTTTACAGATTGAATGTATTTTTTTGTAAATATCAAACTTTTCAGAATTTATTTTTAAAATAATGAAACGGTATAATTATTAGAATTTCGTTCTAAAAAACTAGAATTTTTTTCGAATTTCTTTTTTCTTTATTCGAATTTCCCTAAGGTATTTGCAGGTATTTGTGCGTTTGTAAGCTAATTTTCCATTTAGGATTTTGCTTCACATATTCTATAATTAAAGGTAAAACTTGTTCTGCTTTATCCCATTCAGGTTGTAGGTATAAAATGCAATCTTTATTCACCAAAGCAGCATATTTTTCGGCCCATTCAAAGTCTGATTTATTGAATACAACAATTTTTAATTCATTGGCTTTTTCAATTACTTCTAATAATGGTTCTTTGAATTTTTTGGGCGAAACACAAATCCAATTCCAGTTACCACTTAAGGGACTTGAACCACTGGTTTCAATATTGGTTTCAATATTATTTTGCTGAAGCAATGTTGTTAATTCATCTAATTGATGTAAAAGAGGTTCACCGCCAGTAATAACTGCCATTTCAGCTTTGGCTTCCATTACATATTGAAGAATGGTATAAATGTTTACTTGAGGATGCGCATTGGCATCCCAACTTTCTTTTACATCGCACCAAACACAACCCACATCGCAACCTGCCAAACGGACAAAATAGGCTGCTCTTCCAGTATGAAAACCTTCTCCTTGAATGGTGTAAAAATGTTCCATTAATGGAAGTGTACTTGTGCTCATTTGTTAATTATTTACTGCAAATAAAATAGAAAGATTGATGAAAAGAAATGAATGCTATTTACAAAAATCCTAACTGTAATTTTGCTGATTCACTCATTAATTCTTGACTCCATTGTGGATCAAAAGTAACACGAACTTCCACTTCTTTTACGCCTGTAATTAAGCTCAATTTTTCTTTTATTTCAGCTGGCATACTTTGCGCAGCAGGACAAAAAGGAGAAGTTAACGACATCACGATTTCAATGTTCAAATCGTTGGAAACATTTACTTCGTATATCAATCCCAATTCATAAATATTTACTGGAATTTCAGGATCGTAAATGGTTTGAATGACTTCAATGGCTTCGTTTTGAACATCTACAAATGTGCGAAGTGGTTTATGTTCTATATTTGTTTCTTCCATGTTATTTTTTAAATTCTAAATTTAAATATCGAAATTCGAATCAAAGCAATTTCTTTTCGAATTTCGTATTTAATTATTCGTGCTTAATTATTTTTGCTGTTATACGCTAATGCGTACAATTTTATTTGTTTAATCATGCTTACAAATCCATTGCTTCGTTGGCTGCCAATCATGCGGCTCATGCCAATTTTTTCAATGAAAAATAGTTCACTGTTCAATATATCATTTGGAGTTTGATTGCCCCAAATAGTTACCAATAAATACACCAAACCTTTGGTAATTTCGGTATTACTATCGGCTTCTAAAAACACTTTTCCATCTACAAAATTAGGAAAAAGCCATACTTTGCTTTGGCAACCTTTTACCAAATAATCTTCAGTTTTATGAACTTCAGGCATGGCAGGTAATTTTTTACCTAAATCCATTAAGTAAAACAAAATGCTTTCCATATCGCCATCGAACAATTCAAAGTTTTCAATGATTTCGTTTTGTATGTCTGTTATTGTTTTCATTTTTTTCATCTTCTTGAGTTAAACCGCTAAGATCGCAATGCTTTCGCAAAGTTCGCGAAGCATTTCTTTGTGCTCTTTGCGTTTTTACTTTGTGTGCTTTGCGGTTAAGACTACTAATTTCTTAACTGCTTCCAAAAACACATCCACTTCTTCCAAAGTATTATAAACGGAAAACGATGCACGAATGGTTCCATCTACACCTAAATAGCTCATTAATGGTTGTGTACAATGGTGGCCTGTTCTTACCGCAATTCCTTTTGCATCTAGCATCATGCCTGCATCAAAATGATGCATGCCGTTAATGATAAATGATTGAACAGAAACTTTTTCTTTTGCCGTTCCTATTAATTGTATGATTTGGTGATTTGGTGATTTATTGATTTGTTCCAAACCATCAACACAATGTTTTAGCAATTCATTTTCGTGCTTTTCAATATTTTCTTTGCCAATTTCATTGATAAAATCTAAAGCATATTTAAAGGCAATTACATCACCAATATTGGGTGTTCCAGCTTCAAATTTATAAGGAATTTCATTGTAAGTAGTTTTATCGAAACTCACTTCTTTGATCATTTCCCCACCACCTTGATAAGGCGGCATGGCTTCTAATAATTCACGTTTTCCATATAATACACCAACACCAGTTGGTCCATATAATTTATGCGATGATATGGCTAAAAAATCGCAATCTAAATCTTGTACATCAACTTCTAAATGCGAGCAAGCTTGTGCGCCATCTAACAACACTTTGGCGCCTACAGCATGTGCTTTTTCTATTATTTCCTTCACAGGATTAATGGTTCCTAAAGCATTACTTACCCAAACACAAGCTACCATTTTGGTTTTAGAAGAAAGCATTTTATCATACTCCTCCATTAATAATTCACCTGCATCATTGATAGGAATTACCTTTAAAATAGCATTTTTTTCTTCGCAAATCATTTGCCAAGGAACAATATTGCTGTGGTGTTCCATGGTGGTAATGATTACTTCATCACCAGCATTTAAAAACTTTCGTCCCCAAGATTGTGCTACTAAATTGATACTTTCAGTGACTCCTTTTGTAAAAATACATTCTTCTACTTCTTTAGTATTTATAAATGTTTGAATGGTTTTTCGAGTATCCTCAAACATATCGGTGGAACGAGCAGCTAACGTATGCGCAGCTCTGTGAATATTTGCATTGTCGTGCGAATAATATTTAATTAAGGCATCTATAACAGATTGAGGTTTTTGTGTAGTTGCAGCATTGTCAAAATAAATCAAAGGTTTTCCATTAACTTCTTGATGAAGTATTGGAAACTGATTTCTTATGGATGTAATATCTAATTTTTGAGCCACAGATTACACAGATTTAAATGATTTTTTATTTTATTAAATTATTTTGTTAAAGCAACTCTTTTAAATTTCAATGATTCCTCTCCAAAATTAATAATCAGACCTAATTTTAATTTTGAAACTGCTAAATAATTTATTACTTGTTTATAATGGTTTTCAGCCACATTTTCTTGTGCCTTCACTTCTATTATTATTTTTCCAAATGCCACAAAATCAGCAATGTAATAGTGAGGTAATATAATATCTTTATAAGCTATTTCAAATTTTTTTTCACGTTCAAATCCAATATTCATTTTCCTTAACTCATATTGTAAAGCATCTTTATAAACTACTTCTAAAAAGCCTTTCCCTAAATTTCTATGAACTTCCATACAAACTCCAATCAATTTATAGGTTTCTTCTTGGAATGGATATTTTTCAAGAGATTCATAAATTTCGAAAGATTCTTCGAATTTTAACATACTTTTTTAGATATTTATTTTTTTTAAATTAATCATTACAATCTGCGAAATCAGCGGCTTATAATTTCTTCTCTATTTCTTCTTCTAACAATTTTACTAATTCTGGAATTTTTATTTTTTCAGCAATGTCATCAGCAAATGCATTTAGTAACATTTTTCTTGCCACATCTTCAGGAATACCACGACTTCTTAAGTAAAACATAGGTTCTTCGTCCAATTGGCCAATGGTTGCGCCATGCGTACATTTTACATCATCAGCAAAAATTTCTAATTGCGGTTTTGTATTTACAGTAGCTTCATCGCTTAATAAAATATTTTGATTACGTTGGTACGCATTGGTTTTTTGAGCGTCCAAATGAACCATAATTTTTCCATTAAAAACCGCTACCGATTTGTCCATCATGATGCCTTTGTATAGTTCATTGCTATTGCAATTTGGTTGCGCATGATCTACTCTGGTGTGGTTATCAACCAAACAATTGCCATGAGGCATATACAAACCATATAACAAACTATTACAATTTTGTCCATTTAAGTAAAAATGCAAATTATTACGTACCAATGTTCCATCTAATGTAAGAGTAACATGGTTCACATTGGTGTTTGCTTCTTGGAAAATTTGAGTGAAATTATTGTGGTAACTTTCACCTTCTTGTTGTTGAATTTTATAATGCTCTACATGTGAATTTTCGTTGGCATAAATTTCATTTACCACATTGGTAAAAACTGAATTTGAGCCCAAAGAATAATACATTTCAATTAAATGAACAGATGCACTTTTTTCAACAATAATTAAATTTCTTGGTTGATTTAAAACATTTACATCGCTCGAATCGGCAATGTTTACAATGAAAATTGGAAATTCAACTGTTTTATTTGTTGGCACATAAACAAATGCACCATCACTTAATAATGCAGTGTTTAATGAGTTCAAAGCGTTGTTTTCAATGTTGGCATATTTACCAAAATGTTGGTTAAATATTTCAGCATGTAACGAACGAGCTTTAGCCAAATTAGTAATATAAATGCTGTTGTCTTTTTCTATTATTTCCGATAATTCTGCGTTGAAAGTTCCATTTACAAAAACCAATTTATTGGCAGTAATTTTATTCAATAATGCGTTTTGCAAAAATGCTTTTACATTTCCACTGCTTAAACAAGTTGATTCAAAATTTGTATTTGCCAAAACTTTTAAATTAGTGTATTTCCATTCTTCATTTTTGGTAGTTGGCAATCCTAATTTTTCAAACTCATGGTAAGCTTGCTCACGCAATGCAGAAAAACCACTCACTTCAGCTTGGTCTTTGTATTGAGTAAACGCTGTTTTTATATTTTCTATTAACATTTTTTATTAAATTCTAAATTCGAATAACGAAATTCGAAATATTTTTAAATAAAATTCTCGCTTAAAATTCTGTACTCAACACGCATATTTAGTTTAATATTTCGTGCTTCGAATTTTAAATTTCGAATTTTTAAGAATTAGCTTCTACTTCTTGTTTAATCCAGTCGTAGCCTTTTACTTCTAGTTCTTTTGCTAATTCCTTGTCACCACTTTTTACTATTCTTCCTTTATACAATACATGCACAAAATCTGGAACTATATAATCCAATAATCTTTGGTAATGAGTAATTACTAAAAACGCATTGTCTTTATTTCTTAATTTATTTACACCATTAGAAACCAAACGCAAAGCATCAATGTCTAAACCTGAATCGGTTTCATCCATAATACATAATTTAGGTTCTAACATGGCCATTTGAAATACTTCATTTCTTTTCTTTTCACCACCACTAAATCCTTCATTTAACGAACGAGAAATTAATGATTTATCCATTTCTACATAATCCATTTTTTCGCGCATCATTTTCAAAAAATCTGTTGCTTCCATTGGATCTAAACCCAAGTATTTACGTTTTTCGTTAACAGCTGTTTTTAAAAAATTGGTAGTAGAAACACCCGGAATTTCTATTGGATATTGAAATGCTAAAAACAAACCCTCACGGGCTCTGTCTTCAGGACTCATGTCCAACAAATTTTTACCTTCATAAGTAACACTTCCGCTTGTAACTTCATACTCAGCTCGGCCTGCTAATACCGATGAAAGTGTGCTTTTACCAGCTCCGTTTGGACCCATTATGGCGTGAACTTCACCAGCTTTAACTTCTAAACTTAATCCATTCAGGATTTTTTTACCTTCTATTTCTGCTTTTAAATCTTTTATTGATAACATAATTTGCTTCTGGCAACTGGCATCTGGCTTCTAGCCGAATACAGTTAACTTTTATTTTAAATTTATATTTTTTTTGCTAGAGGCTAGAGGCTAGCCGCCAGCGGCTTTTTATCCAACTGAACCCTCTAAACTTACTGCTAATAACTTTTGTGCTTCTACTGCAAATTCCATTGGTAATTGGTTCAATACTTCCTTACAAAATCCGTTTACTATTAAGCCAACAGCTTCTTCTGTTCCAATACCACGTTGGTTACAATAAAATATTTGATCTTCACCAATTTTACTGGTACTTGCTTCGTGTTCTACTTGTGCAGTTTTATTGTTAATTTCAATGTAAGGAAAAGTATGCGCGCCACTTCTATCACCTATTAACATGCTATCACATTGGGTATGATTCCTTGCATTTTCAGCACGTTTATTTACTTTTACTAAACCTCTGTATGAATTATGCGATTTACCCGCTGAAATTCCTTTCGATACAATTCTGCTTTTGGTATGCTTACCAATATGAATCATTTTGGTGCCGGTATCGGCAATTTGCCTGTTATTAGTAACAGCTACTGAGAAAAATTCTCCAGTTGAATAATCACCTTTTAAAATACAACTTGGGTATTTCCAAGTAATGGCGCTACCAGTTTCTACTTGCGTCCAGCTAATTTTTGAATGTGCACCTTCACAACTTCCGCGCTTAGTTACAAAATTATAAATTCCACCTTTTCCATCTTTATCACCAGGATACCAATTTTGAACCGTAGAGTATTTTATTTCTGCTTTTTCCATGGCTATTAATTCCACCACCGCTGCGTGTAATTGATTTTCATCGCGCATGGGAGCGGTGCAACCTTCCAAATAACTTACATAACTGTTATCATCAGCTATAATTAAGGTGCGTTCAAACTGACCAGTATTTTCAGCATTTATGCGGAAATAAGTAGAAAGTTCCATAGGGCAACGAACACCTTTTGGAATATAAACAAAACTTCCATCGCTGAATACGGCAGCATTTAAAGCCGAAAAATAATTATCGGTATAAGGAACTACAGAACCAATGTATTTTTTCACCAATTCTGGGTGCTCATGCAATGCCTCACTGATTGCACAAAAAATAACTCCTTTTTCGTACAATTGGTCTTTAAAAGTGGTAGCTATTGAAACAGAATCGAAAACTGCATCCACTGCTACGCCCGATAAGCGTTTTTGTTCTGATAAACTGATTCCTAATTTTTCAAATGTTTTCAATAATTCTGGATCTACTTGATCTAAACTATCTAATTTGATTTTTTCTTTTGGAGCAGCGTAATAAATAATATCTTGGTAATTGATTGGTTTCAAATCAAAATTCTGCCAATTCGGTTCCTCTAAAGTTAACCAATAACGGTATGCTTTTAGACGCCATTCCAACATCCATTCGGGTTCATTTTTTTTAGAAGAAATGAACCTAACTATATCCTCGCTCAACCCCATTGGAGCTGTTTCCATTTCTATATCTGTACTAAAACCATATTTATATTCTTGGCTTACTACCTGATCAATTATATCAACTTCCTGTGTATCTGACATTTTCTAACTTTTATTTAAGTTTAGCATTGCAAATTTAAAAAAAATATTGAACTATTTGTATTTAGTCTAAATAGATATACCAAAAAAGTGCTTAATTGTTTTAAGTCATTTTTATGATTAACTTTAATTTGTGTTTGTCGGTTTAATTTTCTTGAAAAATGCAACTTATAGAAATAAAAAGCCAAAATTTATTAGCTTTATTTATATTTGCCAATTCAAAAAACATTAAAAATATGTTACACAAAGAAGGAAAAGCTACTATACTTATAACACTAGTCGGTTTATTTGCATTAAATTTTGCTATCAGTTTTACTGAAATTGACTGGTTAATCAACTCCATTTTATTTTTATCAGTGGTGTTTTTGATTATCATCCTACAATTTTTCAGAAACCCAACGGTTAAAGTCATTCAAAATGAAAACCAAGTAATTTGCCCTGCAGATGGAAAAGTGGTAGTTATTGAAGAAGTAATGGAAACTGAATATTATAATGAAAAAAGAATTCAAGTTTCTGTATTTATGAGTCCTTTCAATGTGCATGTAAACCGCAATCCAATAGGTGGAATAGTAAAATATTTTAAATACCACAAAGGTTTATATTTAGTAGCTTGGCATCCAAAATCATCAACGGAAAATGAACGTACCACAACAGTAATTGAAAAAGCTGATGGTGTTTCGGTATTGTTCCGTCAAATTGCGGGAGCATTAGCAAAACGAATTGTTTGGTATGTAAAAGAAGGACAGCAAGCTGAACAAGGTGCTGAAATGGGTTTTATAAAATTTGGTTCTCGTGTTGATTTATATTTGCCATTAGGTACCAAAATAAATGTAAACCTTAACCAAGTGGTGAAAGGTGGAAAAACAGTTATTGCTGAATTTAAATAAAGCATGCATTTCGTCATTGCGAGAGGTAATTTTTTCAAAAAGTTAATATTTAAGACGTTAGTCATTCAGAAGTACCGCTTTAGCGGTATCCTTTCCATTGCAACTAAGATAGCTAATGGATTATTGATTACCAAACAAAGGAGATGCGCTGCATGACTGATTTTGTTTTTTGCATTAGTCTAGCATTAGAGATTTTAAAATATCGTCAATAGATGTAAGAAGTAATCTAATAATTAGATTGCTTCGTGCCTCGCAATGACGAATAATTAGTTATATATATCATTCAAAATATTGAACAAAATAGATATTCGCGAACTCACGTTAGATGAGTTAAAAGCCATTTTTGTAAAAAAAGGACAACCTGCTTTTAGAGGCCAGCAAGTGTATGAATGGCTTTGGAAAAAATCTGCTATATCTTTCGATGAAATGAGCAATCTTTCAGTAGAGTTAAGGGCTTTGTTGAACGAAGAATTTTGTATCAATCACATAAAAATTCAGGATAAACAAGTAAGTGACGATAAAACTATAAAAAGCAGTTTCCGTTTGCACGATGGTTTTTTGGTGGAAGGTGTTTTAATTCCTGCCGATGATAGAATGACAGCTTGTGTAAGTAGTCAAGTTGGTTGCAGTTTAACCTGTAAGTTTTGTGCAACAGGAACCATGAAACGCGAGCGAAATTTAACTCCTGCCGAAATATACGACCAAGTAGTTCATATAAAAAATTGGGCCAAAAACCATTACGGAAAACCATTAACCAATATTGTTTTTATGGGAATGGGTGAACCTTTGTTAAATTATAGCAATGTAATGGCTGCCATTAAAAAAATTACTTTGCCCGAAGGTTTAAACATGAGCAATGAACGCATTACGGTAAGTACTGCTGGCATAGCAAAAATGATTGAAAAATTAGGTGACGACAATGTGAAATTCCGTTTGGCGCTTTCGCTACATGCGGCCAGCGATGAAAAACGTAATTTGATTATGCCCATTAATGAAAGCAATAGTTTGGAAGCCGTTGGCAAAGCATTGCAACATTTTTATGCTAAAACAAAAAGCCGAATTACCTTTGAATACATAGCCTTTAAAGACTTTAACGAAAGCATAGAAGATGCTAAATTATTGTTGAAATTCTGCAAAAAAGTACCTGCAAAGGTGAATATTATTGAATACAATCCAACTGGTGACGGGCAGTTTGAAAAAGCGGATAGCAAAAAAATAGATGCTTTTTGTGCTTACCTAGAAAGAAATGGAGTGACTGCCACAGTGAGGAGAAGCCGCGGAAAAGACATAGACGCAGCCTGCGGACAATTAGCCAATAAGAAGCATGTGGAAGCTTTGATGGACGTTTAAGATAATTTTGAATGTTGAATTTTGAATGTTGAATTGATTAACTAGAGTTATTGATTATTCAAGACAATAATTATATTGCAGCATGAAAACAATTTTCACTTGTATTTGCATTTTCTTCGTTTTTAAATTTGCAAAAGCGCAACATGTAATTTTTACAAAAACGGATACAATTGAAGCGCATATAATTAGTTTAGATGATTCGGTTTATACTTATAAACGATTAAATAAACCAAGGATTGTCAAAACAATTGATAAAAGTTTAGTGGTAAGATTATTACCATTAGGCGATGACACTTTGTTTGATATTTCACAAACAATAAATTCAGAATTAGAAGTAAGGAAATCGTTATTTAATGACACTACAAAAAGTGTTTTGTATCTGAACAATGAAATAAAAACACAAGCTTATTGGTTAGATAAAGCAGGTTTTCAAATGAATACTGCTGTTACATTAAATATTTTAGGAACCATTTTTTTGTCAGCGTCACCATTTTTAGTCAGGAGCAATACCATTGAAAAAACATATAAATTAAGCAATGGTACTACATCTACTTTTCCTACAATTGAAGTTGATAATACATTAGCTTATGTTTCAGTAGGAGCAGGATTAGTTTTAAACATAATATCATTGACATATTGGTATGAATGTAGTGATTCACTTAAAGAAGCTGGAAAACAAAACAAAATCTCTTACAGAATTTCGCCATTGGGAGCAAATATTGCTTATCGGTTTTAGTTAATATTACAAACCTTTACTTTCCCATAAAAACAGGCTAGCAATGTTTCTGTAAGGTTTCCATTGTTCGGCTATTTGATGGCAATAGGCCTTTTGACTGTCATTTTACAATTACAGTTTCGTTCCAAGTTTGAGTTAAAGCAGCTAAAAAAGTTTCAATGCTTTGCGCACCTGAAATAGCATATTTATTACCTAAAACAAAAAACGGAACACCACGAACTCCTATTTCTTGTGCATAGTTAATATCGTTATTTACTTCATCAGCATATTGATTACTTTCCAAAACATTTGAAATTTCGTTGGCATCTAAACCAATTTGAAGTCCAATATTTGTGAGCACTTCATGATCTGCTGTATTTTTACCTTCCGTAAAATAGGCTGCCAATAATAATTCCTTGCATTGGTTTTGAAGCTTATATTTTTTTGCTAAATGCAATAACCTGTGTGCATCAAAGGAGTTAGCAACTACTGCTTTTTCAAAGTCAAAATGTAAGCCAACTTCGGTGGCCACATCTGTTACATGTTGAATTGATTGATTCGTGTAATCCATTGTCCAGCCTTTACTTTCGGCCAAATGCTGAATGGTATTTATACTAATATCGGTTACTAAATTAGGATTTAGCTGAAAACTTTTCCATTCAACAGTAACTTCGTTTTTATGTTCAAATTTTGCCAAAGCATTTTCAAACTTTCGTTTACCAATATAGCAAAACGGACACATCACATCACTCCAAATTTCTACTTTCATTTTTTTATTTATTCATTGCAAAGCAAAAAAAAAGAACGCAATAAATGCGTTCTTTTTTTGAAATTATAATCACATACTTTTTTATTCAACTACCAAACGCAATACTTTTTTGTTTTGGTTGATGGTAACATTTACAAAATATACACCTGCTTTTAAATCTGAAATATCAATTGGTAATAATTCTTTGTTGCTAATTGTGTTAGTTTGACCAAATTGTTTTTTGCCTAAAACATCTACTATTTCAATCATGGCATCAGCATTGTTGAATAAGTCGAATTGTAGGTTTACAAATTTAGTAGCAGGATTTGGAAACAAACTAACATTTCCTAATTGATTAAATTGTTCAGACACGCCAATATTTGATTTTACATTTACATAAAGTTCTTTTACTACGCCTTTACAGTTTGATGAATTTGTTTCTCTAACCCTAATAACCGCAGTTGTAGCATTTGCAGCGCCCCATTTTACTGTAGCAGTATTTGTATTTCCGCCAGCTGTTACCGCACCACCGCCATAGGCTATCCAAATATAAGTAGAGTTAGGTGAACCAGTTACAGAATAGGTAGCAGTTTCATAATTTTTCAATTCATTTAATCCAGAAATATCACTTGTATTTGGAGCATCATTCACTGTTAAATTATAATTTGTAGGAGTTGAGGTACAACCACCTTTGGTAATCGTTGCAAAATATTTTCCACTCATGGAAGGATTTACATTTCTTAAAGTAGGACTTTGCATGTTTGAATTAAATCCAGCAGGGCCTGTCCAGTCGTAAGCAGCACCAGCAGTAAATGAAGCAAATAACTGAATACTATCGCCACCACAGGCAATACCAGTAACAGGATTACTACTTAAAGACGGTGGATTTGGGAAAGTATTTATTAAAACTGAAGTAGTAGCTGGAGCGGAAACACATGATGATGAAATTGCAATTACACTGTAATCGCCTGCTTGAGTTAAAGTCACATTTGTTAGAACCGGATTTTGTATGCTTGAGTTAAAGCTATTTGGGCCAATCCAATTGTAAGTTGCACCACTAATATTTGAAGCTGATAAAGTGATATTGTCGCCAATACATTTTGGACCAGAATTACTAGCTGTAGGTGCATTAGGTGTTGGGTTTATAAGTACTGTAGTATTAGCAGGAACTGACGAACATCCATTTACAATAGATGAAACACTGTATGTTCCACTTCCAGAACTTAACAAATCTTTTAGCAAAGGATTTTGATCAGTAGAACTAAAATTAGGGCCAGTCCATTTGTAGGTTGCACCACTTACATTAGAAGCGGAAAGCATTAAAGTAACTCCTTCACAAATTGGTGAATTATTAGATGGAGTAGGAGCACTAGGAATTGGTTTTACTATTACAATTGCTGATGAAGATGGCGAAACACAACCAGAATCAGTTACTGTTAAACTATAGCTACCAGTATTAAGTGCGGTAGAATTTTGTATAAATGGATTTTTTATATTTGAGTTAAAACTATTTGGACCTGTCCAAGTAAAAATAGCATTTGGGCCCACAGTATTGGAAGAAGCAAAAAGCTTTAAACTATCGCCTAAACAAACAGCACCACCACTTGTGGCAGAAGGTGCGGCTGGAATTACATGTGTAACAACATCAGTACTTGCAGTTGGAGAAGTTCCGCAACCAGCAACAGTAACATAAACACTGTACAAACCTTTTTTAGCTGAATTGGCATTGGAGATAGATGGGTTTTGACTGTTTGAAGTAAATCCGTTTGGCCCATTCCAATTATATACAGCTCCTGTAATATTTGATGCAGATAAACTTATGGTTGAACCATCACAAACAGGGCCATTGTTACTAACAACTGGTGCAGCTGGCAAGCTATTAATTACCAAAGTGATGTTTCCTTGATTAGAAGTTCCGCATGCTGAAGTAGTAGCCGAAACACTATAAATTCCAGCATTTAATGAAGTTACTCCATTAATAACAGGATTTTGCTGAGTAGATGTAAAACTGTTTGGACCTGTCCAAGCATAAGTAGCATTTGGAATAGTAGCCGCTGATAATTGTAAGTTTTGACCTGGACATAATGGGCCATTTGAACTTGCAACTGGTGTAGGTGTTAAAGTTGTAATTAATACATTTGTTATACTTGCAATAGATGCACATCCATTAACAGAGGCAATTACACTATAGCTTCCAGCATCTAAAGTGGTTAAACTTGAACGAACTGGATTCTGAGAAGAAGAAGTAAAACTATTTGGTCCACTCCAACTATAAGTTGCGCCAGCTATACTACTTGCTGTTAAACTTAATGCTTGTCCTGTGCATAAAGGTCCGTTGTTACCAGCAGTTGGTGAACTAGGAACATTATTAACAATAATAGTGGCTGAACCAGCAGTAGAACTACAATTATTAGATGAAATAACTACTGAATAAGTTCCAGCAAATGAACTTTGAACGTTTGCACGTGAAGGGTTTTGTTGAGTTGATGAAAATCCATTTGGGCCAGTCCAATTATAGTTTCCACCAATATAAGTAGATGAAGTTAAGTTCAAATTATCGCCAACACAAAGTGGAGAATTACTAGTAACCACTGGAGTTATAGGAACTCTATTTACAGCACCTGCAACTGGGAATGGCCCCAGTGTTCCACAACCACTTACAGTTACTGATACATTGTATAATCCAGAATCGGCCATGGTGGTAGTGGAAATAAATGGATTTTGTGAGGTAGATGAAAAGCTATTTGGCCCTGTCCATGAATAAGAAGCGCCAGTGATAGCAGTTACCGTTAAACTTAACGTTTGTCCTGCACAGCGAGGGCTATTGCTGGAAGCTACCGGAGTGGTAATAATGGTTACATTGGTGCTAGCCACTGCAGACGAACACTGACCAATAATGGCCATTACCGCATAAGTTCCTACAATGGTTAAATTAGCATTTGCAATGGTTGGATTTTGTAAAGTAGAAGTAAAACCATTTGGGCCTGTCCAATAATAAGTAGCGCCAGCTATGGTGTCGGCTCTTAACTGTAAAGTAGCTCCACTGCATAATGGACTATTATTTGAGGCATTTGGAATAGCTGGTGCAGCAGGTATTTGATAGGTAATTTCGTCAACACAGCCAATTCGCCAGCCATATAATGTATCTTTTAATTTTACTGAATA
>CANGGG010000016.1 GCA_947453415.1 Bacteroidota bacterium
CCTGATTTTGACATTAGAAACCATTTGTAAAAAGTATAGCCATTATAATTTTCATTTTTTGAACAAAATAAGTTGGCAGTTTTACGCACTAATTGGTAAAAAATCCAATCGTTTAAACTCAATTTGGTTTTATATTCCAATAAATTTTTTACAATTACATTTGATTCAGAGTCATTTATTTGATTAATTAAAACAGCAATATTTTCCTCATTAATTTTTGTTTTATTATTAATCTTCTTTAACAAATTATTTGTAATGTAAACTGAATCGCCATAAAATTCAACACATAAGTTTCCTTTGTTTTCTTGTGAGAAAACGCCCTTTGGCAAAATTTGGATACAAAGGAAAACGATTAATATATAAATACACTTTTTCAATGCTGATTATCAGTTCACCACAAATATAAGAATAAATTAACAATTACATAACATTTAAAATAAATATTTGGCAGTTTATTGGTTTTTTTTAAAAATTAATTTTAAAATATTATAAATCAATGTTTAAAAAAAATATAAAAATATCAATTTCAATTAGTAATGAATCAATTGAAAAATGGAATACGAAATACAAACAATTATCAAATTCTAAAACACTATATTTGCATGGAATGGAAAACATACGTAACTTTTGTATCATTGCTCATATTGACCACGGAAAGAGCACATTAGCAGATAGACTTTTAGAATATACTCAAACTACAAGTAAAAGAGAAATGCAAGCTCAACTGCTTGATAACATGGATTTGGAGCGAGAAAGAGGAATTACCATAAAAAGTCATGCTATTCAAATGAAGTATGAGCTAAATGGTCAAAAATATATTTTAAATTTAATTGATACTCCCGGACACGTAGATTTTAGCTATGAAGTTTCCCGTTCTATTGCTGCATGCGATGGCGCATTGTTAATTGTTGATTCAAGTCAAGGTATTCAAGCTCAAACCATTTCAAATTTATATTTAGCCATTGAACAAGGATTAGAAATTATTCCAATTTTAAATAAAATTGATTTACCAAGCTCTATGCCTGAAGAAGTAAGCGACCAAATAATTGATTTAATTGGTTGTGATTATACTGATATTTTAAGAGCGAGTGGAAAAACTGGTCAAGGAGTTTTAGAAATTTTAAAAGCGGTAGTTGAAAGAGTTCCACCACCAAAAGGTAATGTTACTGCTCCTTTAAAAGCATTAATTTTTGATTCTGTATTTAATTCATTTCGTGGAATTATAGCTTACTTCAGAATTATAGATGGAGTTATAAAAAAAGGTGATAAAGTGAAATTCATGGCAACTGGCAAAGAATATTTTGCTGACGAAGTGGGCGTTTTAGGACTTGAAATGGAGCCAAGAAGTGAAGTAAAAGCTGGAGATGTTGGTTATATTATTTCAGGAATTAAAGAAGCCAGAGAAGTGAAAGTAGGTGATACTTTGACAACTGTGGTTAATCCAACTGCCGAAATTATTAATGGTTTTGAAGATGTAAAGCCAATGGTTTTTGCAGGTATTTATCCGGTAGATACTGACGATTTTGAGGAATTACGTGAAAGCATGTATAAGTTACAATTAAATGATGCTTCATTAACTTTTGAACCTGAAAGTTCCGCTGCTTTAGGCTTTGGTTTTCGTTGTGGATTCCTTGGAATGTTGCACATGGAAATTATTCAAGAACGATTGGAACGTGAGTTTAAAATGACAGTTATTACAACTGTTCCAAACGTAAGTTACCATGCTTACACTAAAAAAATGGATTTAATTGTAGTCAATAATCCAAGTGATTTACCAGATCCAAATCATATTGAATACATTGAAGAACCATTTATAGCCGCCACCATTATTAGCAGTGCTGAATTTGTTGGACCAATCATGGGTTTATGCCTTGGAAAACGAGGTATGTTAAAAAGTCAAGTATATTTAACAATGGATCGTGTTGAAATGAAATTTGATATGCCATTAGCAGAAGTTGTTTTTGATTTTTTTGATAAACTAAAAACTATTTCTAAAGGATATGCTTCCTTCGATTATCATCCAATAGGCTATGTTCAAAGTGATTTAGTTAAACTAGATATTTTATTAGCCAAGGACAATGTGGATGCGCTTTCAGCAATTATTCACAGAGACAGGGCTTATGATTGGGGTAAAAAAATATGTGAAAAATTAAAGGAATTAATTCCTCGACATCAATTTGAAATACCAGTACAAGCTAGTATTGGCGCTAAAGTGATTGCGCGAGAAACCATTAAAGCATTGCGAAAAGATGTAACTGCAAAATGTTATGGTGGCGATATTTCACGTAAACGTAAATTATTAGAGAAACAAAAAGAAGGTAAAAAACGCATGCGTCAGGTAGGGAACGTTGAAATTCCTCAATCGGCATTCATGGCAGTTTTAAAAATTGACTAGAGAATTGGCAACTAGCATCTGGCCTCTAGCTTCTAGCAAATAAAACATTAAAGTTAAGTTTAGCATAAATAGATAATAAAATAAAAAGCCAGCTGCCAGTGGCTAGAAGCCAGCAGCTAATAAAAATGGTAAAAACAAATTTTATAGATTGGGGCTTAATTGATTACCAAGAAGCTTGGGACCAACAGGAAGCAATTTTAAAACTAAAAGTTGAAACCAAATTAGCTGAACGAGAATTACCCATTGAAGCAAAAACTGCATTAAGTAATGAACTAATATTTTGCCAGCATCCTCATGTATATACATTGGGAAAAAGCGGCTCTTTAGACAATTTATTGCTGAATGAAGAAGATTTAAAAAAGGCTGAAGCAACTTTTTACAAAATAAATCGTGGTGGAGATATTACTTATCATGGCCCAGGCCAACTCGTGGCCTACCCTATTTTAGATTTAGAACAATTTTTTACAGATATTCATAAGTACCTTCGGTTTTTGGAAGAAGCCGTGATTAACACCATTGCTCATTATGGAATAAAAGGCGGAAGATATGAAGGTTATACAGGAGTTTGGATAGATGCTGACAAAGCATCTGCTCGAAAAATTTGTGCCATGGGTGTTCGTTGTAGTCGCTGGATTACCATGCACGGATTGGCATTAAATGTAAATACCAATTTAGCTTATTTTAAAAACATTGTACCATGCGGTATAGATGATAAAGATGTTACTAGCATAGCCAAAGAAGTTGGCCTCGATGTTGATTTTAACGAAGTAAGCAATATTTTAAAATCAGAAATTGCCAAGCAATTTGAAATGATGATAATTGAAAAGGAATAATTATAAATTTTATTGATTTTAAAGTTTAAAAACTTTTTTTAAATCTATAAATACTTTGAATTTTTATTTAAAAGTCAAAGTATTTATAGGTTTTTTTTTATGCTATTTCAAGTAATCGTTAAAGTATTGATTTATCTTTTTAAATAAATGGACTCTGTCTTTTCCCGTTACATTATGTTCGTGAGTGGGATAAACTGCATAATCTATTAATTTGCCATCATCTACACATTGTTTAGCATAATTTAAAGTATGATTCCAAAGAACAGTATTATCGTTTGTTCCATGAATTAAAAGTAATTTTCCTTTTAAGTTTTTGGCATAATTTAACAAGTTATTTTCTTGATAACCTTCAGGGTTTTCTTGCGGAGTATCCATGTATCTTTCGGTATACATAATTTCGTACATGCTCCAATCAATTACAGCGCCACCAGCTACTCCAACTTTAAATACATCGGGTGTGCGCGTTAATAAACTAGTGGTCATAAATCCACCAAAACTCCAACCATATACTCCTAATTTGGTGGAGTCAACAAACTTTTGTTGCTTTAAAAAACTAATACCAGCCAATTGATCTTCCATTTCATATTTACCCAAATGACGGTGCGTAACATTTTCAAAATCTAATCCACGATTCAGTGAACCTCTATTATCTAAAGTGAAAATTACATAGCCTTGCTGCGCAAAAGAAAGCATCCAAAGTTCTGCTTGTCCTAACCAACTATTAGTAACCATTTGTGCATGCGGACCACCATAAACATAAACAATTACAGGATATTTTTTTGTTTCATCAAAATTGGCAGGTTTAATCATTCTATAGTTCAAATCAGTAATTCCATCAGGAGATTTTATTTTTCCTAAACTAATTTCTGTAGGTAAATAATTTACAATTGGGTTTACTGCATTTACCAATGAACCATATATTCTACCTTTATTATCGTTTAAAATAATTTGACGAGGCGTACTAAAATTACTGAAATTATCAATGATAAAAACACCGTCTTCACTCACCATGGAATTATGAATTCCTTCCATTTTATTATGCTGCGTAATTTTAGCATTTTTCATTTCTATTGAATACAAATATTTATTCATACCATCGCTAGAAAAAGCGTTAAAATACAGGTTTGCGCCTGTTGCGTCAAAACCTACTATTTCACTAATATGTTGCTTAAAATTTGTCAATTGTTTTAATAATTTTCCACCTCTTTCGTATAAATACAAATTATTAAATCCGTTGCGCTCACTCATCCATATAAATTGTTTTTCATTGTTTTTAACAAACAAAACAGGTTTTTCTGGCTCTACATATTTTGAATGCGTTTCAGTAAATAAAGTTTTTATATATTTACCTGTAATGCCATCATATAAATTCAATTTCATTTCGTTTTGGGCCCTATTCACAACTGCTATGTATAAGTATTCTTCATTGGGGCTCCAAGCAATATTTGTTAAATATTGTTCAGCGGGTTCACCTGTTTCTACTTCTATATTTCTCTTCTTTACAAAATCATAAATATTTACTTTTACTTCATGGCTTTTAGCTCCAGACATTGGATATTTAATGTTTTCAATTTTAGATGGCTTACTATCAAACTTCATTAAAGCATAGTCTGTTACCATATTTTCGTTCATAGAATAATAGGCCAATTTATTTCCTTTTGAACTCCAAAAAGTACCTTTAACTATTCCAAATTCATTTCTATGAACAGCTTTTCCATTCACTACACTTACACCATTATTATTTGCAATAATCATATCCGTTTGAACGATGCCATCTTTTTTTCCTTTTTTCTGAAATTCTAATAGTGTAAAAATGGATGAAGCGTCACTTACAAACAGTTGATCATTTACAGTATAAGCTAATCTTTTTGATGTTTTTTCAAAATCTAAATTTTCAGCATTTCCACTTGCTTTTGCTATGATATTAGTTTTTTTTGTAGTGAAATCGTACGTAAATACAGCGTTATTATATGTATATATTATTGAATTATTGTCGCTCCACGAAAAAAAAGGAAATCGTTCAAACTTTGTATCCTCAGGCATTACTCCATAAAATGAATTGTATAAATCTTCCACTTTTAAAATGGTATCTCGATTTAAATTGGGAGTATTGATATAAATTAATACTTCTTTCCCATTTTGCTTACCAACATAGCTCATTGTTTTATTATCGGGTTTCCACATGAGTTGACTTAAGCGCTCAGGTGCAAGTGTGGTTCTACCTTTTAAAATAGCATCATCAATGGATAAAATTTGATTTTGAGCTTGCGTAAATCCAACACAAAAAATGGCAATAATTAGAAATATTTTTTTCATAGTAATTTTTTTTTTCGATCTGCGATAATACCAAATACATTTACATTTTGAAAACCTTTTATCAATTATCAACTAGTTTATTTAAAAAACTTTCGTTTAAAAAGATTTGAACTAAGATTTTGTAAAAAATAAAATTTATGACAAAACTTCCAAATAAATATAAAGCATAAAACCTAAATTGCGTCCTTAATATTTTTAAAAATAAATGTCAAACAAACCATTAATTTTAATAACCAACGATGATGGAATAACTGCACCTGGAATCAAAGCCTTGGTAAATGCAGTGAAAGATTTAGGTGAAATTATAGTGGTGGCCCCCGATGCACCTCAAAGTGCAATGGGACACGCAATAACAATTAGCAAGCCATTGCGTTTATCACAAACAGATTTGTATGGCGAAATAAAATCGTTTCAATGCAGTGGAACTCCGGCTGATTGTGTAAAATTAGGCGTTGATAAAGTAATGCACCGCAAACCCGATTTATTACTTTCAGGTATCAATCACGGAAGTAATTCATCAATAAATGTTTTATATAGCGGAACCATGAGTGCAGCAATGGAAGGTTGCATTGAAGGGATTCCCTCAGCTGGCTTTAGCCTATGTGATTTTTCATATGAAGCAGATTTTACATTAGCAGCCGAAATAGCTAGAAAAATTACTATCAATATTTTAAAAGAAAAATTACCTAAAGGCGTTTTACTAAATGTAAATATTCCTAAAATACCCAAAGAATTATTGCAAGGCATAAAAATTTGCAGACAAGCAAATGCAAAATGGGAGGAAGAATTTGATGAAAGATTAGATCCAAATGGCAGAAAATACTATTGGCTTACAGGAAAATTTACTAACTTTGATGAAGGACAAGATACGGATGAATGGGCATTGGCAAACAATTATGCATCGGTAGTTCCTGTGCAATTTGATTTAACCGCACATGAAGCAATTACAGAAATAAATAAATGGAATTTTTAAATAAAATGATAAATAAAAACAAATTCGACCACCTTTTTATAGGATTAATTCTAGGATTAATGGCACCAACTTTAGGAATTATCATATTTTTCTATTCCAAATTTAGTGAAAGTAATTTAAGTGAATTTTTAACCATATCTATTCAAGAAAAAATGCTTTCTCCGTTATTAAGTTTATGCGCAGTTATAAACTTAGCTGTGTTTTATTCATTTATTCAATTTGATAAATTACATACAGCAAAAGGAATCATTTTAGCTACATTCATTTATGGCTTAGCCATTGTATTATTAAAGTTTGGAATTGTAAGTTTGTAAAATATATTTGCAAATGTAAAAAGGGGAATTAGCTCTTCTGATGTGTCGGAAGGCTAGAGCGCTTTACTAAAAGTTTAGTTTAATATATTGGGGGATTAGCTCATTTGGCTAGAGCGCTTGCATGGCATGCAAGAGGTGGTCGGTTCGAATCCGATATCCTCCACAAAAAGAGTTACATTTAGCTAGAGCATCCCACATAATTTATTAGGAATGCGACCGGTTCTCCCGATTAATCAGGACGGTATTCTCCACAAAAAGCGGTTTATTGCAGCTTTTTTATTTATAATAAATATTTAGCATACATTATTATTCAAAATCAATAATCAATATCACATTGGATAAACTCAGTGTTTTTTCTTTAAATTTATCTTAATATTTTCACTTTGAATTGTTTAAATTAAAATTCAAGTAGTGATTAAATAAATTTAATTCTAAAAATCCATAATATTTAATATTATTGTATGTACTAAAATGAATTATAAATTGAAAAATATATCCATATTTATCGTAATATTATTTCCAATGTTTGTTATTGGGCAAACAAATGCTGTTGAAACTCAAATATCAAGTTTAGAAAATTTATATATTGAAGAAGTAGCAAAAAATGTAGAGTTAACAGCTAAAGTTAGTTCACTTTCGCACAAAATAGAAACCTTAAAAGACGAGTTAAAGGCAAACAAAGATTCAATTGCAAATCAATCATTCATATTACAAGAAAAGACAAATAATTTACTTGATTTACAAGCAAAGAGCGAGGAAGCGGTGAATTTATCTTTAGAAGGTTTTGAGAAAAAATATTTGGAACAAAACAATTCCATTGATTATTTAAAAGCAAAGATGAAAGAAGATTTAATAACTAAACTTACATTTTATGGAATTATAATATTAGTATTTAGTTTAGTAATGTTTTTGGGTGTAAAAATGGCAACAAAAGTACTTTTGAAAAAGCAAAAACAAGGTTGGATAGAATTCAACGAATCATTATTTAAAAATTAGTTTTAAAAAAAATATTTATGACAAAAAAAGTAAAAGGAAAATTAAATATCATAACATTTATTTATGGTTTTGGTGCAGCTGTAATATTAATAGCTTCAATGTTTAAATTTATAGGTTGGGATTATGCAAATGAATTATTTGTATTTGGATTATCAATTGAAGCCACAATATTTCTAATATCTGCTTTTGAAAGATCTACCCCAGACAAAGATTATAATTGGGAAAACGTATTTCCACAACTTACTGCTATTAAAGAAGAAAACGAAGATATTAGCAAAGGATATCAGGATGCAATGGCACAATTCAGTGTAACTTTAAATGCTTTGTCACAACAAATGAATGAATTTAATACTTCAATTGTTTCTATAAAAAACGAAATGTTGGAAAGTGCAAATTCAAGTAAAGTGATGCATTCAAATGTAGAAGAGTTTAACAATCAAATAGACGAATACAACAAAAACATGAAAATAATAAATTCAAAATACCAGGAATTTATTACAAAAGGTAATGTATAAATATGTCGGATACCGTAAGAATACGAAAGAGTAGGTTATTAAATTTAAAATTAGTTTCATTTCTATATTTAATTTTTATAGTTTTATTCTTTTTTTCAACCTCTGGAAATTATTTAAAGTTTTTTGGTCCGTTTGCCAATTCACAAAATGAACTCAACGAAAGGTTAAAAGAAAAACTTTCAGATTATAAAGTAACTAATTCTAAAAACGCTGCTTTTAAAGCCAATACATACGAGGCTTTGAAAGAAATAAGTGTGCTAAAAATTCTTTTACAAAAATATTTTACAGAAAAAAAAGTTAAAGAGGAACATTTAAAAGACTCCAAGTTTTCATCTTATATAAAATCAGAAGGTCATAGTTTATTGAATTTACAATCACTATTACAAAACTTTGTAAACTATTATGAAGGATCTGAAAAAGAAAAATTGGAGTATGAATTTGGGTTAAGAATTCCTAAAAATAAAGAAAGTAAAAATTTAAGTCAAACTTTTTTTTACAATGCACCAAATGGATTTATTGAAACACTATTGAATCACTATGAATCGGTTATTTTATATAATTCTTTTGATTATTTGAAAATCAAAAATCAAAAAATCAATATTTCAATGAATGAAATATTGAAGGATTCTTCATTCATTAAAAGTTTAAAAAAGACTTATTATTTAAATGAAAATGTGGTTTTTGACTTTTATACTAGTAAAAATATAATACCAGAAGTATTAATTAATAATGTAGCATATCAAGTAAAACAAGTTTCAAATTTTCACTATGTATTAAATTGGAAGGCACAAGAAGTGGGTAAATTTGAAATTTCTGCAAGAGTAAAAGATGAAAAAATATCTCATGCTTTTAATGTTGAAAATCCCGACATGCGTTTTTTTGAGGATGAAAATGATATGGTTTGTTTTGTTGACCAAGAAACCTCACTTTCACCAGACTTTTCTAGTTTAAAAAATGTTCCGAATTTAAACTTCACATCAATAAATGCAAAGGTAAAATTGGAGAATAATACATTAAAAATTACGCCTGAAAATGAAGGATTTTTTACATTGGAACTAAGATCAGGAACAACAGTATTATGCAATAAAAAAATGTTTGCTCAGCGAATAGATTTACCAAAAATAGTTTTGAAAAACATGGCCGGACAAATATCTACAATAGATGATGTTCATTGCTTAGAATCAGAAAACACAAATTGGCAAGTAGTAAATTTTAATTTGACAATTGCATTTCCAGACGGAAAAATGGAAACAATAAAAAGTAATACTCGTTTTTTAAGAAATGAGTTGAGAGATATTGAAGCAAATTTACCTAAAGGTTCAACTTTGATTTTTGATAAAATCAGGTTATTAAACAAAGATGGTATTTCAACTATTATGGGTTCACCAATATTTATTTCAAGATAATGTCAGAATATACCCGAATAGCAAAAAGCAAAAGACTGAGGTACAAAATTATTCAGTTAATGTATTTAATATTTCTGATATTATCAGTCATTCAAATTCCCTCAGATTGGATTTCGGTAAATGGATACATTAATAAATATATTGAAAGACCAGCAGCTGATTTTACTGACCCAGTTTTAGAACAAGCAGCTAAAGACATTGATGCATTTGAAGTTTTGTATTTAGAAAATGTTTTATTAGACAATAAAACTAAGCAGATTAAAGAACCTAATTCTTATACAAAATCTGATATTTTTTTAATTAAAAAAAACAATGGTAAAACATTATTTGACATTATTGTTAAACTAAATAATTGGTCGAAAGGCTTAGATAAAAAAGACAAAAGAAGAATTTATTTTGAGAAACTTTTTAAACTAGACCTTGAAAATGGAATAACAACTGGAGATGAAAAAGGTTGGATTAAATGGCGTTGGAAAAATGTACCTGCAATTATTGCAAATAATTTTATCAAAGAATTTAAGCTAAGGGTATTATTGATTAATAAAAATGTGTTTAAAGAAATAGAATCTCCAAAACCATTGATAACTTTCAAATCAAATATTTCTAAAATATATGTGAACCAAGAAGTTTATTTATCTTTAAGAGGTGATTCTATAAAAACAATAAAAATTTTAAACAATAACATTGAATCATTTGATTATAAAATTATAGGTATAGACAGTGTGTTTTTTAAACCAACTGTAGCCGGAAATTATACCATAAATATTAACGATGAGGAAATTCCTTTTGAAGTTTTTCCTGTATTTTTTCCAAGAAAAGAATCAGTTCCTTTAAGACTTTGTTTAAGTGGGGTAGATTATAAATTAGAAATTGGAACAAGTAACGCTAAAGGAGAATTAAGTGTAGAAGGTGACGAAAATGCAAAATACATAAGTGAGAAAAATGAAATAAATTTCAATATATCACAGGAAGGATGGAATGAAATAAAATTAACATCGAAAAAAGGATTGATATTTCATGATTCCGTATTTATAAAATCAATTCCAATACCAAAAGTTAGCATCAATGAATTACCTTCATTTAGTATCAATAAACAACGTTTAAATACTTTAAAATCCTTTCATTTAATTGCATCGCACCCAAGTATAAATGCCAATATTTATTCAGTTGAAAGTTTTAAAGTTAGGTGGGTAAATTCGAATCCATTTGAAGAAAAAATTTCAGATTCAAAAGTTCAAATTACTGACAAAGATACTGAAACACTTAAGTACATAATTATTCATTCAATCAATATTAGAATGGGTAATAAAATAAAATCATTAGAACAAACTATTATTATCCCTATTTTATAATTATGAAAAATATAAATTTTAAAATTTTAATACTTATAATTATTGGATTTTACATAAATCCATTATTTGCACAAGACACAATAAAACTAACTGAATCAATGGCAATAGCCAAAGGCTCAACTTATACTTTAAAAGCGGGAACTGTGCTTATAATAAGTCCAAATGTTAGAGTAATCATAGAAGGAAGTATGGATTTAAACGGTACAAAAGATCAACCTATTCAAATTATTTCTGAAAACACAAAAGATGCAGGTGAGGGATTTATTATAAAAAGTAATAACTATTTGGCAACAATCAATTTGAGTTATGTGAATTTTATAGGATTAATTCAACCCATTAGATTTGACCCATATTGGTCAAGAAAAAATGTAAGCATTGACAATATAAAAATTTCAAAATCTAACTTTTATGAACCTATCATTTATGTTTCTACACCTATCATTGATTTGAATAAAAACATAAGTAAAATGACTATATCAAATAGTTATTTTTATAACAATAATGCAGGAATAATTATTGAATCGGCTGGTAATGTAAAAAATGAAATTAGCATCAATAATTTGGGATTTTATGAAAACAATATAAAGGGAATTGATAGTACATTGGGTATGTTACACATTGAATTAGCTAAGCCATTTTACACTAAAAATTTAACTATAAATAATTTAGCATTTAACAGAAATTCTTCTACAAATGGATCAATTGGTATGTCTGTTACAGGTAATCAAGATACAATTTCTATTGATAAAATTTATTCTTTCCATGCTAATCGTCCTATTTATGATAATCAAAATGACTTAAGACTGCCTTTTATTAAAACTACAATTTCTGATTTAACAAATTGGCCAAATGAAACTAACTGGATAAAAAATATAAAACATCAAGAAGATACTATAAATTTTTATGCTTTAAAACCATTAAATATTACTCAATTATTAGATTCAAATGGAAATACCATTCCATTTACATTTAATCAAAATGGCGAAAAAACTCAAGTGTTTTACAACCAAAACTTTTCATATAATGTAATTCCCAAAAAAGCAGTTGTTGATAACAAATATACTGTAAATATTCCCGCTCCTGATTATATAAAAGACTCCACAAGAATAAAATTTTTAATTAAGCAACAAGAAGGATTATGGATTCAGTCGAAAGATTTTTATTTTCCATTTGTTAAATTTATTCCAACATTTGAAGTATTGATGTGGGGTGGATTGTCAACTATTTTTTGTGATGTAAAAACGAAATGGGGACTTCCTGGCTCCATTGATTGGTCTGGTGGATTTGGATTACAATACAATTATTCTAAAAAAATATCTTTTAATGCTAGTTTTTATATGTTTAGTCTTTCTGCAGGAAATCCCTCAGCGGCATTTTACAATGCTAGAACTGCTACAATTTTATATAATGATATTAACAAAGGCTTAGTTTACCAAAAAAGCAGTTTTGAAAACAATTTTATAACTGATATGAAATCATTAGATTTTAACATGTTATGGAATTTAAAACCTTTAAACAATTATGAATCTGTAAAGTCAGACAAAGTTACGTTTACACCTGTTTTAGGGTTTGGTGTAACAGTATTTAAGTTTGACCCTTATAAAAATTTATATTATACCATGAGTACAGATAGTGTTATAAAAGTAAGTTTAAGAGAATTAGGAACAGAAGGTCAAAATTTTAATGGGCAGGGGCAATATGTTCAATATGCAGCTGGATTAAATTTATTGGCACAAATTAATATGAGTTATAAAAAATTTCATTTAAAAGGCGACTTGAAATTTGTATATACCTTTACAGATTATTTGGATGATTACAGTAATGGGAAATTATATGGCGGTGATTATAACAAATGGGTGGAAACGAATAATGGAAGGTTAGATGACCAAATAAATGTTTTTAATACTAATAGAGAACTTAAATCGTATTTCCCTGAATATAATGTAGTTTCAAAAAGAACATTTGATATTATTACAGATACTTATTTACAATTTCATTTTGGAATAGGTTATGATATTGGAACTTTAAAAAGTACCAAACATAAATAAATTATTACTGATTTATTATCAATTCTTTGTTTGGATAAGTAAGTTTTTCAGTATAGTTATTGTTGTTCCATTTAAATTGTACCAAATTGGTTTGATCAGCGCTGAAATCGTATAAAATTGAATTAATAATTTTAGTGGTTTTAAATTCTTTTTTGTTTAATGTTGATTCTAGATAAATCCAAACTACCTCATTTTCAATTTCAAATCCAACTAAATTTAATGGAACCATTTTTCCATCCAAATATATTTGCAAGTGACTATTGATATAATTAAACACCGCATTTTGAACCTCTTTGTTATCGGTAGATTTACTTAAATCAAATTTTATTTTATTTGCTTTTTGCAAAGCACTTTCCAAATCATCAATGAATAATTTAGAACTTACAGATAGTGTTTTTGAAAAGGTATTTGCCTTTATTTCTGTTAAGCTAAAATAATATTTGTGAGCTGGTGCAAATGAATAAATTTGCAAGCTAAAAACTATCAAAATAGTTAGTAATTTGATTGACTTTGTTTTAAAATGCATGTTGACGAAAGTAACTGTTAATTTTAAAAATTAAAGAATAAGTTTGTTCAAAAATGATGGTTTTTATCAAATACTTTTTATTTTTTAATAAAAAATTACAATAAATTTAAGCCTATTTATTAGCATTTAAGAATTTAAAAATATTAATTGCAGGGTGGAATTTATACTTACAAATAAACTAAATAATAAAAACTGGAGGTGTCAATTAATTGCTGCACTGTTTTTATTGTGTTTTGTTGGTAATAATTTAGCACAAAACTTAGTAACTAATGGAGACTTTGAAAATTATTCTTCATGTCCAAGTAATTACGCGCAATTCACAAGGGCAACGGATTGGTTGCAACCTGCACCAGGAACACCCGACTACTTTAACACTTGTTCTGTCAATGTAAATCCATTTAGTAATTTAGCAGGATCAGAACAACCCTATTCAGGTAATGGATATGCTGGAATTATTATTACAAATGCTACAGGCGCATACAGAGAGTATATAGAAACAAAATTAACTAGAACATTGATTGCAAATAGAATATACTATTTTGAAATGTATGTAAGCTTAGGCGATTCTAGTAATTATGCATCTAATAAATTTGGTATTTATTTTTCAAATGATTCTACTTATTCCGATAGTACTAGAATTGTAAAAACACCTCAAATTACCACACTTAATTCTTCCTTTTTTTCAAAAAATGGATGGACAAAAATTTCAGCAATTTACAGAGCTATAGGTGGAGAAAGGTTTATTACAATTGGTTGTTTCAATCCTACCAATTCACCAAACTTAATGACCTATGTTGGCGGTGGTGGAACTACTGGAACTTTTAGCAATATTGCCTATTATTATGTTGACGATGTGTCGCTTATTGACCCAAGTTGCGATTCATTGCCATTGAACAGAATTACCAGTCAAACTATTCCGGTGTGTAGTAATAATCAATCGTTTCCTAAAACTTTAGTTCCAACCCATTCCTTTTATAATTATCTATGGTCTGACAGTACTCGAAATAATTATAATACAGTAAATGCGGTAGGTAAATATTACGTTTATACTTATACCAACAATTGTCCTTACGTTGATACTTTTAACGTAGTATACACCCCCGCTCCAACTTTAGACTTAGGTTTTGACACCATGTTATGTAGTGCTAGTTCATTTTGTTTAAAGCCCACACATAGTTCCAATATTAATTATTTATGGTCGAATAATTCTACTGATTCCATTTTACAGGTTAATAATAATGGAAATTATTGGCTAAAAGTTACCAATGCAGCGGGCTGTTCAACCAATGATTCAATAAACATAAACTTTAATATTATTCCTAATGCCCTTGGCAATGACATTGATTTGTGTAGCAATGCTTCATTTCCAATAAAGCTTTCAGCAAGTAAGTCATATGCAAACTCCTATTCATGGTTTAATAATTCCACTGATTCAGTAGTTTATGTAAATGATACTGGAAATTATTGGGTGCAAATTACAAAAGGAACATGCAGCATTATAGATACTGTAAACATTAAAAACACTTCCGTACCTGCATTCATTTTAGGAAATGATACCACGTTTTGTAAAAATGCTATTTACAGTTTAACAGCTCCAATTGCTACTAATTATAATTGGTATTTTAGCAGTAATATAAATAATCCCAATTTTACATTGGTATCAAATAATCAAAATAAAATGGTTACTCAACCAGGTTTATATTTATTAGATTGGAAAAAGAATACTTGTACTAAAAAAGATACCATTAAACTAGAAACAAGAAATGAACCTATTGCAAACATAGGACCCGACACACTTTTATGTTTTAATTCTTCCTGTATTTTAAATACTCATAATTCAAAACCTGGCGTTAACTATTTATGGCAAAATGGCGATACAAGTTCCCAGCAATTGGTAACTACTCCAGGAACCTATTGGGTAAAAGTAAGCGACAATATTTGCACTTATTACGATTCTGTGAAAGTTACAAAAGAGGGTGAAATAAAAATAAACCTTGGAAAAGATACCGTAATATGTAATAATACTTCATTTGAAATTACTCCAACTTATTTAAATGCAACAAGTTTAAAGTGGTATAACAACGCACCTACTTTTAAATTAACAGTAAACAGTTCTGGTAACTATTGGATGATAGCATCAAAAGGTTATTGTAAAAGTTACGATACCATTAATGTTCAATTCAGTACCACACCAACCATAAATTTAGGTCCTGATACCACCTATTGCCTCGGGCAAAGGTTTAATTATCATGTAAGTTATCCGGGTGCAACATATTTATGGAATAATAATATTACAGATTCATTTATCAATTCAAACACCAGTGGAATATATTGGGCAGAAATAAATAACAAGGGCTGTAAAGCGCGCGACTCAGTTAATGTGACCATATTCCCACTTCAAAGTCTGAACCTTGGAAATGATACTACCCTATGTGAAGGCGATGTATTCTCGTTAAATATCATATCATCAAATGCTACAAATTATTTATGGAATACCAATGAAAATACTACTACCATTAAACCCACTTCCACAGGAATTTATTGGGGCGAGGCAAGTGCTTTATATTGTAAAGTTAGAGATAGTATCTTGGTAAATTTCAAACCCTCAGCAAAAGTAAATTTAGGTGAAGATACCATTATTTGTAGCAATGGTAACTTAGTGCTTGATTCAAAAATAGATTCAGCTACCTATTTATGGAACGACAATTCACGCAATAAAACGAGAACAGTAAATACACTAGGATATTATACAGTAAAAGTAACAAAAAATGGTTGTACCACACAAGACGGAATAGCTGTTAATACTCAAGATCCGCCAATGTTAGAACTTGGAAACGACACCACATTGTGTAATGGTTATAATTTAGTTTTACAAGCAAATGTAAATGCTGTAAATGAATATTTATGGCAAAACAGTTCAAACCTTCCTTACTATAATGTTACTGAAAATGGAACTTATACCTTAAGAATAAAAAAAGACTATTGTTATGTTACCGATTCTATTAAAGTAAATTATGTAAACAAGGAAAATATAAACCTTGGAAATGATGCTGATTATTGTTTCAATAGTCCTCTTGTTTTAAAAGCAAATATCAACGCTGCTACCTATTTGTGGCAAGATGCTAGCATGCTTGATTCGCTGGTGGTTAAAGAGCCTGGCATTTATTGGGTTGAAATAAATAGTGCTACATGTAATGTGAGAGACAGTATCATATTAACGCAAAAAACATTGCCAATTATTGATTTAGGAAGCAATAAAAATGTTTGTATCAACGACACCATTCGATTAAATGCTCAGAATAATGGTGCAACCTATTTATGGGAAGATTTTTCAACGAATCAAATCCACCCTATTAAAGCACCGGGATTATTTTATGTAACTGTAAAAAATAATGTAGGTTGTTTGGCTTCCGATTCTATTCAGCTTGACACATTTGCTGCTTTTAAAACAAATATGGGTAAGGATACTTTTGTTTGTGAAGGTGGTACCTTAAAACTACAAGCTGAACAAGGTTACAAAGGGTATGTGTGGCAAGACAATTCAACTTTACAAACCTTTATTGCCTCGCAACCTGGTCAATATTTTGTTAGGGTAACAAACGACAATGATTGCTATGCAACAGATACCATTTTATTGTATCAAAAACCAAAACCAATCATTACCATGCCACTTACTTTTAAAGTTTGTGAGCCTGATTTTAAACTCAATCCAAACACTAATTTTATAAAGTATTTATGGCAAGATGGATCAACGGCTAAGGATTTTCATGTAAAAAATTATGGCATTTACCAAGTAACTGTTACTGATATCAATAACTGTGAAAACACTGCAAAAACTGAAGTATTGAATTATTGTGAGGGTAAAATAATCATGCCTAATGCCTTTACTCCCAATAATGACAATTTAAATGATGAATTTATTCCCATATACAAAAACTTATTATCTATTCATTATAAAATATTTAACAGATGGGGACAATTAGTATTTGAAACCAACGAAATAGGTAAAGGTTGGGATGGAAAAATAAATGAAAACATGGCTGCAAATGATGTGTATTTTTATACCATTACCTATTTTGGAAACAATGAAGACACTAAAACTATCAACGGGAATTTTACTTTATTAAGGTAACTATTTACATAAAAAACGATACTTTTAAACTTGCAAAATTTTTATATTTGGTTCATTACGGGAATTGAACACATAGCCGATTGGAAAGCTTATGACCACATTCTTTTTTTACTAGCACTTTGCTGTGTTTATAGTGCTTTGCAATGGAAAAATGTTGTCATTAACATTACTGCTTTTACCATTGGTCATAGTTTTTCGTTGGCCTTAAGTGTGTTAAATTTTATTTCAATCAATAGTAGTTTAGTAGAGTTTTTAATTCCAATAACTATAGTTATTACTTGTGTTTTAAATATTATTAATTCAACCAATAACAAAGCCATTAACCATAAAATAGTTTTTATACTTACCATACTTTTTGGATTAATTCATGGTTTAGGATTTTCTACTTTATTGAAACAAATGTTAGGCAAGGAAGAATCAATTTTATTCCCATTGTTTTCATTTAATTTAGGAATTGAAATTGGGCAATTATTGATTGTTTCCTTATCACTTTTATCATCATTTGTTTTTGTATCTATTTTAAAAATCAAACAAACAACATACACCAACGGAATATCATTAATTATTTTTGCCATTGCCTTATTCATGGCTATTGAAAGGATGTAATTTCAAAGTATGAAGGCTCGATACATCGGGAAAGTTTAAAGTATGAAGTATAAAGTATAAAAAAAAATTGATTAAAATAAAAAGAACAACATTCATAATTCATCACATTCCACACTTTTGTCACTCCGCATTTCGCACTTGCATTCATCATTCATAATTCATAATTCATCACATTCCACACTTTTGTCACTTCGCATTTCGCACTTGCATTCATCATTCATAATTCATCATTCATACTTCATCATATTCCGCACTTTTGTCACTCCGCATTTCGCACTTGTATTTATAATTTATCATTCATAATTCAATAAAATTCTTATTTTCGAAACTTTATTTATAATTATATATGACTAAGATTCTTTTTACCGCAATTATTTCTTTCATTTCATTCAATTGGTGTATTTCACAAAACATTCAAAACAATCCGAAATCAAATCATGGGAACAAATTTGAACAATTGGGAACCATATTACCTGATGCGAATAATTTTAGAACTGCATCTGGTGCTCCTGGAAATCAATATTGGCAACAAAAAGCAGATTATGAAATAGAAGCATTTTTAAATGAAAAAGAACTTCTTTTAGAAGGAAGTGAAAAAATAGTTTACCACAATAACTCACCCGATAATTTGAATTATTTATGGTTACAGTTAGACGAAAACGAACACAATCCGAATACTGAATCAAACTACTTTAATGGGAGTAAAATTAATAAACCAGTAACTGATGCGGAATTAAAAGCTTTAGATGTAAAAACACATTTAAAAGGATTTGGAACAAATATTATATCTGTTACAGACAGTGCAGGAAATAAATTACCATTTACCATTAATAATACCATGATGCGAATAGATTTACCAAAGGTTTTAAAAGCCAAAGGCAAATTTGTTTTTAAAATAAAATGGAATTATAAAATTCCTGAAAAAATGAGAATTGGTGGCCGTGGTGGATACGAAATGTTTGACGATAATGGCAATTGTTTATTTACCATTTCTCAATGGTTTCCGCGCATGTGTGTGTACAATGATTATGGTGGTTGGAACAATAAACAGTTTACAGGAAGAGGAGAATTTTCATTGGCATTTGGCGATTATAAAGTAAAAATGAAAGTTCCTGCCGATCATATTATAGCTGCTACTGGTGAATGTAAAAACTACGAACAAGTATTAACAGCTGCGCAATTAGCCAAATGGAAACTATCCAAAACAGCTACAAGCCCAATAGAAATAGTTACTTTAGATGAAGCAAAAGCAAAAGAGCTAAACCCCGATAAAAACAATTACAAAACTTGGATTTATACTGCCGAAAATGTAAGGGATTTTGCCTGGGGAAGTTCACGCAAATTTGTATGGGATGCCATGGGAATTATGCAAGGCAATAAACAAGTAATGTGCATGAGTTATTATCCAAAGGAATCGTATGGCTTATACAGCAAATACTCCACAAAAGTAGTGGCACACACTATTAAAACATATTCTAAATTTACTGTAAATTACCAATATCCAACTGCCATCAGTGTAGAGGCTGCAAGTGGAATGGAATATCCCATGATCTGTTTTAATTATGGTAGAACAGAAGCTGATGGAACCTATGCTGAACGCACAAAATACGGAATGATTGGAGTGATTATTCACGAAGTGGGTCACAACTTTTTTCCAATGATTATTAATAGCGATGAACGCCAATGGAGCTGGATGGACGAGGGTTTGAACACCTTTGTACAATTTTTAACGGAACAAGAATTTGATAATAATTATCCTGCCGGAAGAGGACCTGCTCATAAAATAGTAGATTACATGAAATTGAGTAAAGACCAATTAGAGCCTATTATGACTAATAGTGAAAATATCAATAATTTTGGTGCAAATGCTTATGGAAAACCTGCAACTGCATTAAATATATTAAGAGAAACTGTAATGGGTCGCGAATTATTTGATTATGCGTTTAAACAATATGCGCAAAGATGGGAATTTAAACACCCCACTCCTTCCGACTTTTTCAGAACCATGGAAGATGCCTCCGGTGTTGATTTAGATTGGTATTGGAGAGCTTGGTTTTACGACATTGACCCAGTAGATATTAGTTTAGATTCGGTTAGTTTAATAAGGGTAAATAACACCAAAGAAATTCCTGAAAAAATGGTTACTACTAAGAGGAGAGACATTCCTGTAGAATTTGAGTTTATTTCAAAAATTAGAAACAAACAAAGTGGCATGACTTTTTTAGTAGATGTAGATACTACGCTTAGAGATTTTTATTATTACAACAAAGCAAAAACTGAAGATTTTCCTTTAGAAACAACTAAAAATGTAAATGAAAGATTGACACTTTTAACTCCAGAAGAAAGTAAAGTATTAGAAAATAATTATTACTATGAGTTAAATTTTAGCAATAAAGGTGGCTGTGTAATGCCTGTAATTATTCAGTGGAATTATACCGATGGAACCAATGAAATAGATCAAATTAGTGCTTATATTTGGCGTAAAAATGAAACTAATTTCACCAAAACATTTGCAAAAAACAAAGAAGTAAAATCAATTGTAATTGACCCATACCGCGAAACAGCCGATATTGATGAAAGTAATAATACTTGGCCAAAAACCATTATTGAATCACGCTTTGATATTTATAAAACTAAAAAAGTTGGACGTGGTGAAAACAATGATTTGAACTTGATGCAAAAAGCAAGAGGAACGAAATAATTTTGAATTTTGCCCTTCGACTCCGCTCAGGGTGACAATAAATTTTGAATAATGATTTTAGTTGTCATGGTGAGCTTGCCGAATCCAGACACGTTTTTCAATTGATTAGCATGTTATAAATTACCATTCGACTCCGCTCAAGATGACAGTAAATGTTGAATATTCAGCACAGTCGTTAAGCTTATCGAAACGAATTATAAAGATATTTTATATATAAAATACTAACCAAACTATTACTAAAACTGGTAGTAAATAAGGTAAGCTATACTTAAAAATATAATCACCAAAGCTGGGCATTTTTACTCCTGCTTTATCAGCAATGGATTTAACCATAAAATTAGGACCATTTCCTATATAAGTCATGGCACCAAAAAACACCGCACCAGTAGACAATGCCGATAGAAAATTGATGTGATCCGTTTTCAAAAATTCCTTTACATCATTCATGTTATCCATGCTAAATCCAAATTTGGCAAGTACCACAGCAAATACATTTAAATAAGTTGGCGCATTGTCGAGTACCGATGAAAATGCACCGCTGAACCAATAAGCAACGCTTACAGAAATCTTACTACTTATATCAGGATTTTGGGCCATGTGCTCCAACCATTGCAAAGCAGGAATCATAGTTAAAAATATGCCAATAAATAACCACGCTACTTCTTTAATTGGATCAAATGAAAATTCATTGCTTTCTAATGCTTTTTTATTGCTTAATTTAAAACAAAAGAAAGCAGCACTTAATTGAATAATTTCACGAATAAATGATATTTTTTTGCCATCAATGGCAATATGTGGCAGTCCATCAATTAAATTTGGATCAATAAAAATACTGATGATTCCAATGGCCAACCAAATAAAATTTTTCTTACCATTGATAATAATTTTATTGGTGTAATGAGCGCTCACATCCACATCGTCTAATTGGGTGTTTTTTCTATCTACCAAAAAGAAAACAAATAAAATACCTGCAATGCCTACTATCCATTTTGGCAATAAATGTATAAAAGTCCATTGAAAAGGAACGCCTTTTAAGTAACCCATAAACAAAGGAGGATCTCCAATTGGAGTTAATAATCCTCCTAAATTAGATACAATAAAAATAAAGAAAACAATGTGATATGGCTTTAATCGGTAACGGTTAATGCGCATAAATGGTTTGATTAACAATACTGAAGCACCAGTAGTTCCTAATAAATTAGTGAGAATAGCTGCTAACAATAAAAATAAAATATTATTGATTGGCTTACTTTCAATATCTACAAAAACATAAATGCCTCCACTTGCAACAAACAAAATGGTAAGTAAACTGATAAAGGAAATATATTCACCAATGGTTTCCAAAGGATGGGTAAAATTATCCATTGCAAAGCCATAATATAAAAACACAATTGCACCTAAGCCTACACTAACTTTTGAATAATGATGGTGCCAAAATTTTTCAAGGAATATTGGACCAATGGCTATTAATAGTAATAATAATACAAAAGGAAAAACTAAAAATAATGGAGGAATGGTATGCATGAATAATATTTAAAATGTTTTACAATTATAATTTACAAAAAATGTTTTTATTGCAAATAATAATCATGGCAAATATGAAGAAACTATTGATAATTTTTACATTTTTATTGGCAAATAAAATAGAGGCCAAAACATTTTTTGCTTTCCCTTTTTCCATTACACAAAATATTTCGGAAGAACAGAAAATAGAAAAACTAATTAATTACATAGAAAAAAGTGAAGCCCTATTTATTAGAAATGGAACAGAATACCCAGCAAAAGAAGCAGCTGACCATTTAAGAATGAAACGTAAAAAAGCAGGAAATAAGGTAAAAACGGCCAAAGATTTTATTGACTTAATAGCCAGCAAATCATCAATGAGCGGAGAAGCCTATAAAATGAAATTTAAAAATGGTGCTACCATTAACACCCGCGATATGTTAAACAATGAACTCAGGAAAATAGATAAATGATCATTTATTTTACCAATCCAAACTGATTGAAATGATGCCAAGTGTGTTTGGTAAAAAACTGAGTCCATTCCTCAATATTTAATAAACCAAAAATTGGATGTGTTTTATCAATAATCGCATTTTCTTTGATTGCATTTGCAACCAATAGATGTCGTTTTTCATATTCATCAATGGCCAATGCTAAGTTTGCTAAAGTGCATTCAAACGATAAACTTTCAGTAAATTCATTGGTAATTCCTCGTTTGAAACCTCCCTCCGACCATAAAAAAGCACGCTTTACTTTTTCAATTTTATCGGCTGGTGTTAATACCTTCACTTTATTATTCGATAATACATAATCGTAAATTAAACTTACATGTTCTATCATTTGCTGGGCATTTAAACTCCCAAATAATGCAGGAGTTTCAGGATTTAATTCGTTGCGAAGCGTAGTAAAATCAATATTTGGGAATTTTGTGAAGTTCATATTTTAAATTAATTATTCCCCTTTTTTATATATTTCATTTAAATAATTATAGGTTTCTATCTGACTACTTTTTTTGTTTTTACAATCACTTAATTGATAATCATTTTCGCCATGTTCGTTAATTCTTCTGGCTTTACATTCATCGTTTAATTGCAAATTGATAATTGTTTTTATGGTGTTTTTTATTGCTGGATTATAAATAGGAAAAGCACATTCTATTCTATTAGTTAAGTTTCTGCTCATCCAATCGGCACTGGCCAAATAAATTAATTCGCTGCCATTATTACAAAAAATATAAACACGTGCATGCTCTAAAAACTTGTCAATGATACTAATTACTTCTATGTTTTCACTTAATCCTTTTACACCTGGAAGCAAAGAACAAACTCCTCTCACTATTAATTGAATTTTTACTCCTACCCTACTTGCATCATATAATTTTTTTATCACATCATTGTCAACTAAACTATTCATTTTAGCAATGATATACGCGGACTTACCTTCTTTTTTATTTGAAATTTCGGTATCTATCATTTCTAAAAACCTACGTTTCATGTTATCAGGCGCTATTAATAAGTGCTTATAAACTCCACGTTTCATGTTTAAAAACAATTGGTCACTTAACATTTCTAACTCATTTGTGATGCGTTCATCTTTAGTAAAAATAGCAAAATCGCTGTAAATTTTAGCTGTCATTCCATTGTAATTTCCAGTAGATAAATGTGCGTATTTAACCGTTTGATTGTTTTCTTTTCGGTAAATTAAACAATATTTGGTATGTACTTTTTGACCAGGTTTTCCAAAATGAACATGTGCCCCAGCTTCTTGTAATTGATTGGTCCAATATATATTTGATTCCTCATCAAACCTAGCTTGTAGCTCCATTAATACAACCACTATTTTACCATTTTTTATTGCATTTATTAATGCATTAACCACGTTACTATGCTTTGCAACCCTATACAAAGTAATTTTTATAGTATGAACATTTGGATCAATAGCCGCTTCGCGTAACAAGCGAATTAAATAATCGAATGACTGATAAGGATGGTGTAATAAAACATCGTGTTTAGCAATTACATCAAATAAATTTTTAGCTTTATCAAGTTCTCTAATTCCTAAAACAGGAAGTGATTCATAATAATCTTCCTCACTTCCAACCTTTGGAAAATCCATGAAATCTTTAAAATTATGATACATACCACCGGCAACCATGTTTACATTTTTAAGATCTAGTTTTTTTGCAAATAAATCGAGCATTTGCTTGGGCATAGCGGCATCATATACAAACCTAGTGGGCACTCCACGAGAACGCTGTTTGATACTTTTTTGAATTTTATCAAGCAATGATACGGTGTAATCCCTATCATCTGTATCAAGTGTAAACTCCGCATCACGGGTAATTTTTATGATATATGATTCATAAGTATCGTAATCAAATTGTTGGAAAATTCTACTTAAATTCAGTTTTATAATGTCTTCCAAACAAATAATAAAGTTTCCATTTTCATTGGTTGGCAATTGATAAAAACGGTTTAAAATACCAACGGGAACTTCTATAATGGCATGTTTTGGAGCCAATATATTTTTACTATCTAAAAGTCGTACGGCCAAATAAATTGAACGATCTCTTAAATGTGGAGTATGTCTTAAATCGTCAATTATAATTGGAAAAAGTAAATTGATAACATTGGTTTTAAAATAATTTTTAACTTGTAATTTTTGAACTTCATCAAGTTCATTGTTATTCACTAAAAATATTTTTTTTGCTGCTAAACTTGGTAATATACTATTTTGATAATTTTTATTGAACCTATCTTGTAGTGTTTGAACTTTTAATTGAATGGCTTCTAATATTTCATCAGGACTATTTTGCACATCACTGATTGCTTTTTTGCCATTTACTCTTTGAACCCTGCGTAATTGGGCAACACGTACTTTAAAAAATTCGTCTAAATTGGAAGAAAAAATAGCTAAAAACTTAATCCTTTCCATTAAAGGATTTGCAGGATTTTCGGCTTCCTGCAATACTCTTTCATTAAAATAAAGCCAACTTATTTCTCTGTCTTTAAATAGGTAACCTTTACTAGATTTGATCATTTATTATATAATTTATTAGGTAATATATTGCAAATTAACAATAAATAAAGATTGCTTGTATATTAACATTTAAACAACTGAATGAGTATAAACAAAAAAAATCCCGCTTTTTTGGAGCAGGATTTTTTTAAAAATTATCATATTTTATGATGCTTTTTCTTCTTTCAAGAAAGGAACATTTACGCTTAATAAATAGTATGAACCAAATAATATAGCAGTGAATAATAAGTCGCCTTGCAATGCGTTTTTAAAGAAAGGTAAGCCTGCATAGTAACTTTGTAATAACCCACTTAAATTAGTTGAGTAAAAAGTATTATCTGCAGTGTATAAAAATACACAATTGGTTATTAAAAAGAATACTACAGAACCTAATAACGATGAACCTAAAATAGAAATTGGATTGTTTTTATTAGTAACTAACATGCCAATTACACCAAATAAGGCAATACAAGCATAAACAGGAATCATGCCTGCGCCATAAAAACCAACAAAAAAATCACTGATAAATAATGCAATTAAAGGCAAGCCAATGGCTAAATATCTATTGGCAATAAATGCACCTGCAAATAATGCAATGGCACCCATTGGTGAAAAATTTGGGGCAAAAGGTAAAAAACGACTGATTGCAGCTAATGCAATTAAAGCAACGATTGTTATAAATTTTTTATTCATTTTTATAGATTTATTGTTATTTAAGGATTGCAAAGTAAAGCATATACTTTATAAACAAAAACAATTATTTATTGATTTCATCAACAAAATGTGAATTCTAGAATTGTTGTAAAATCAACCGTTTAATTCATAAAAATACCATTGGGCAATTTTTGTTATATATATATTTGATAAATTATTCATATTGCAGCATTATTAAATTACAATAATTTAAAACAATTACAATATGAAAAAACACTTTTTACTAGCTGGAATAGTATTTAGTTTGGGAATTTCTACAAGCATAAATGCACAAACACAGCCTGCAACTGGAACAGGAACGGTACTTATTGAAAAAGTTGAAGCCAAACCAGGTGAATTAAAAATAGCTTATGAAAAATACAAGCTTTCAAATGGCTTAACATTAATCATTCATGAAGACCATTCAGATCCTTTGGTTCATGTAGAAGTTACTTACCACGTAGGTTCTGCTCGTGAAGCAGCTGGTAAATCAGGTTTTGCGCATTTATTTGAGCATATGTTATTTCAAGGTTCTGAGCATGTAAAAGACGAAGAACATTTTAAAATGGTTTCGGCTGCCGGTGGACAAATGAATGGAAATACAACCAGAGATAGGACTACTTATTTTGAAACTGTTCCTTCTAATTATTTAGAAACAGCACTTTGGTTGGAATCAGATAGAATGGGTTTTTTATTGGATTCATTAACTACTAAAAAATTTGAAGTACAGCGCTCCACTGTAAAAAACGAAAAAGGACAAAACGTAGATAACGTTCCTTACGGTAAAGTGAATGAAATTCGTGATCAAAATATGTATCCAATGGAACATCCGTATAGCTGGCCAGTAATTGGTTACTTACGCGATTTGGACAATGCAACCATTGAAGATGTAAAAAACTTTTTTATGCGTTGGTATGCGCCAAACAATGCTTCTTTAATTATTAGTGGCGATGTAAATCCTGCTGAGGCAATTAAATTGGCAGAAAAATATTTTGGCCCAATTCCAAAAGGTCCAGAAGTTCGCAAACAAAGAGTAGAACCTTTCCGTTTGGCAGATAATAAATATGTAAATTATCCTGACAAAGTATTTTTCCCAATGAACGAATATACTTGGCCTACAGTTGCTCAATACCATGTGGATGAACCTGCATTGGATTTTTTAGGGGGCATATTAAGTCAAGGTAAAAACTCTATTTTCTATCGTAATTTCCAAAAACCTGAAAAAGTTGCGCAAGCATCTGCCTATAATTCAGGTTCAGAACTAGCAGGTGAATTTGTAGTTGATTTATATACTTTCCCAGGAAGTGAAGACAATGAAGAAAAATTATTGATGGAAACTTTTGCTGAATTTAATTCAAAAGGAATTACAGATGAAGAAATAGCTGCTGCTTATGCACAAATAGAAAATAGCTTAATTGGCGCCATGGAAAGTGTGCAAGGTCGTTCGTCATTGTTAATGTTTTTTCAGTATATTCATAATGGAAAAACTTATAATGTAAACGAAGAATTAGCTCGTTACAAAAAAGTAACTAAAGAAGATGTAATGCGTGTATTTAGAAAATATATTTATAATGTAAATACTAAAACATCTCAAAACTTTGTAAAAGTAAGAGTGTTCCCTAAAGATTTAAATGCTGCTAACAAACAAGAATACGTGCACAAAGATCCAGAAATGGAAAAAGGAACAAACGAATTAGAATATAAAGGATTACAATACAATAAAGCGCCAAATACTTTTGATAGAAATATTCATCCAACACCTACAACAGCAAAAAATGTAATAGTACCAACTTTTTGGCAAACCATATTACCTAATGGTATTAAAGTAATAGGAACACGTTCTGCTGAAACACCTAATATTGATATTACTATAAAAATGAAAGGTGGAAACATGGTTTTAGACCCAAGTAAAACTGGTTTAGCAAGTTTAACTGCAAACATGATGGGTGAGGCAACTCAAACAATGACTGGTGAACAGTTAGACGCTGCCACTAAAAAAACTGGTGGTGGATTTGGTTTCAGTGCGGGTTTTGATGCATCATTTGCTTCATTAGGTTGTCAAAAGAAAGATTTAGATGCCATGCTTAAAATATTTGAAGATGCCTTGATGCACCCTAAATTTAATGCTGATGATTACAAACGTATTTCAAACCAAACTTATCAAAATGTAGAACAAAGTTTACAAAGTGCATCGTATGCAGGTGGTTTAGTTTTTTCAAAATTAATGTATGGTAAAAATTCTATTCAAGGTGTTCCTGCTGGTGGAACTACTAAATCGATCAAAAGTTTTAGCATAAAAGATGTTCAAAATTATTACGACAAATATTATGCGCCTGATTATGCTACTGTAGTTGTTATTGGCGATTTAAGTCAAGAAGAAGTGTTAGCCAAATTAAGTTTTTTAAATAATTGGAGTAAAAAAAATGTGGTATTACCTACCCTACCTGCAACAGTTCCTGCTGCGCAAACTCAAATTTATTTAGTAGATAAATACAAGGCACCACAATCACAAATATTTGTTGGAACTGCTGGTATTCCTTACGATTGGGAAGGCAAATATTACAAAGCATCTTTAATGAATTTTATTCTTGGAGGTAACTTTAACAGTCGTTTAAACTTAAACTTACGTGAAGACAAAGGCTTTACTTATGGTATAAACAGTAGCATGAGAGGCAATGAATTCAATGGAATTTGGGCCACTTCTGCTGGTGTTCGTGCTAGTTCTACTGATAGCTCCGTTCGTGAAATTATCAAAGAAATTAACTTAATACGTGAAAAAGGAATTGATGATGAAGAATTAGCATTTATCAAATCTTCTATCGGACAAAGTGATGCCTTAAGGTATGAATCTAATAATGATAAAGCAGGATTTTTAAGCTTAATAGCCGATAAAAATTTACCAGCAGATTATCAAACCAGACAAAGAGCAATTTTAAATGCATTGACTAAAGAAGACGTAAAAGCATTGGCTAACGAAATTGTTAATCCAAATACATTAGTAATTGTAGTAGTTGGCGATAGAGATAAAGTGACTGAACCTTTGAAAAAATTAGGTTATAAAGTAACTGAGGTAAGAGCAAACGACTAATTGATTTAGAGATTTAGAGATTTGGAGATTTGGAGATTTAAAGATTTAGGGATTTAAAGATTTAGAGATTTGGAGATTTAAAGATTTAGGGATTTAAAGATTTAGAGATTTGGAGATTTTAAAAAGCCCTTTAAAACTTTCGTTTTAAAGGGCTTTTTGTTGTTCAATTTTTTAGAATTTAATGATTAGAATTTCGAATTTCTTTTTTTAACCTTTTATTTCCTGACACAATTCTATTAAAACACCATTGCTGCTTTTTGGGTGCATAAATGCAATTAACTTATTGTCGGCTCCTTGTTTTGGTGTTTCATTTATAAATACAAATCCTTCTGCTTTTAAGCGAGTAATTTCAGCATAAATATCATTTACAGCAAATGCAATGTGATGCATTCCCTCTCCTTTTTTATCAATGAATTTAGCAATTGCACTGTCTTCATGTGTGGCTTGTAATAACTCAATTTTGGTTTCACCTGTTTTATAAAAAACAGTGCGCACATGTTCACTCAAAACCGCTTCTTCTTTATATGGTTTTGTGTTGAATAATGCATTGAATAATTGAATGCTTTCATCCGCGTTTTTTACGGCTATTCCTATGTGTTCTATGTTGTTTAACATGGTTAAATTATTGAATTATTGATTTGTTGAATTTATATTTTTTGTACGTCATTGCGAGGCACGAAGCAATCTTACAATTTGAAATGAGATTGCAGCTCACGCTTTGGCGTGTTCACAATGACGAAGTTTAAAAGCAATAAGTAAATACATAATTTTCTAACTGATAATAATGCATTTCAATTGCTTTATTTATTTCATTTTTGTGCAGCATACAATTAAAAACTCCTTCATTTTGGGGTTCAAATAATAATGCTTCCATGTTTAATTTAAAGTCTAATTCTTTTTTACCATACCATTTATACATGCTTTCTTTGGCACTCCAAATCAATGTTTTTATCAATTTGCTTTCAGCAAATAATTGTTCATTTTCATTTAAAAACTTACTAGAAACTCGATGAATTCTGTCATCTACTCTTTCAATGTCTAAACCAACTTCGTGTGTTTTACTAAACATAATTCCTACATATTCATAAGAATGTGATATGCTAATAAAATATTTTTCGTGGTCAATATACAAAGTTGGCTTGTTATTTTCGTTTTTATGGATTTCTATTCTATTGGCATCAAACAAGTTTTGTAATAAAACCCTACTTGCAAACCAATGTATTCCAACATTTTCAGCAGGATTTATAGGCTTTGACAAGTCAAATAAATGATTTCCCAATTGATTTTCAAAATCTGCTTTAGTTTCAGTAATTCTCCAAATACCTAAAGTAATTTCATTGGTTATATTTTGTATAGAAATAATTGGCAAAATAGGTTTGACTTTGTTTTATTTATTGTTGCTTTGCAATATAAAATAGTTTTAAAATTTCATGCTAAAAAAAATAAAAATAATTAAACTTCACCAATATACTGGACATAAAGATTGTATTTATTCTCTTTCTAAATCAATGAACCAAAACTGCTTTTACTCGGGAGCTGGCGATGGATTTGTGGTAGAATGGGATTTTGAAAATAAAAGCGATGGTAAATTAATTTGCCAAGTTAATCGTCCCGTTTATAGTTTATTGTTATTACCCGAAAAAAATCAATTGTTAATAGGTTCTGCTCAAGGAAACTTACATGTAATAGACCTAACTATTAACAAAGAAATAAAAAACATAGCAGCGCATACTTTAGGAATTTACGATATTAAACGTCATCACGATACTTTCATTACCTCGGGAGGAGATGGAATCATCAATGTGTTTAATGTATCTGATTTTTCATTGATTAAAACCATTAAAGCCAGTACAAAAAGTGCAAGAGCCATTGCCATCAATGAATCGTTAAACCATATTGCCATAGGTTTTTCTGACCATGCAATAAGAATTTATAATGCTGATACTTTTCAATTAATTGAAACTTTAAACCACCATGTAAATTCAGTTTTTACATTGGCATATTGCCACAATAACAAACATTTATTAAGCGGTGGCCGCGATGTGTTTTTAAAGTTTTTTGATGCTGAAAACAATTACGAAATCATCAAAGATGTGCCTGCTCATAATTTGCATATTAATTCCATTCAGTTTAATCCAAACGGACAATTATTTGCCACAGTGAGTATGGATAAAACATTAAAAATTTGGGATGCAAATAGTTTTGATTTACTAAAAGTAATAGACAAAGCACGAAATGAAGCACATGTTACTTCCATTAATAAAGTAATTTGGACAGCTAATAATGAATTACTAACAGCAAGCGATGACAAACAAATTATGCATTGGCAGGTGGAGATTGAATAGTCAACAAAAAAAGTAGCCACAGATTCATAGATTTAAGAAACTGAATAATTAATTTATAAAAATCAGTGAATCTGTGGCAAAAAACATCATTGTTAACCTAACAAACATCATTCGTTAGCTTAAAGAATAAGTTTAATTTTGCAAGCTATTAATTTTACCAAAATAATTTTATGAAATACGATATTACCGTTATAGGTTCTGGTCCTGGAGGATATGTTGCAGCCATTCGTTGCGCGCAATTAGGTTTTAAAACTGCATTGATTGAAAAATACAGTACCCTTGGTGGCACTTGCTTAAATGTAGGTTGTATTCCATCAAAAGCATTGCTCGACTCGAGCGAACATTACCACAATGCTACACATACTTTTGCTACTCACGGAATAGATGTTAGTGAGGTAAAAGTAAATTTAAAACAAATGATAGACCGCAAAAGTGGTGTAGTTAAAGTTACTTGTGAAGGCATTGATTTTTTAATGAAAAAAAATAAAATTGATGTTTACAAAGGTATTGGATCATTTGTTACCAAAAATCAAATTAAGGTAACAGGCGAAACTGAACAATTAATAGATACTGATAAAGTAATTATAGCAACTGGATCAAAACCAGCTTCATTGCCAGGTTTGGCAATAGATAAGAAACGCATTATTACCAGTACCGAAGCGTTAAACATGACCGAAGTTCCAAAACATTTGGTAATTATTGGAGGTGGTGTTATTGGTTTAGAATTAGGTTCAGTTTATGCTCGTTTGGGTGCAAAAGTTTCGGTAATAGAATATACCGATGCCATTATTCCAACCATGGACGGAACTTTAGGCAAAGAATTGCAACGTAGTTTGCGTAAAATTGGTTTTACTTTTCACTTTAGTCATAAAGTAAAATCAGCTAAGGTAAAAGGTAAAGAAGTTACCATTACTGCCGACAATGAAAAAGGTGAAGAAGTAACATTTACAGGCGATTATTGCTTGGTTTCAGTTGGAAGAAAAGCCTATACTGACGGATTAGGATTAGAGAATATTGGTTTAAAAACCGATGAGCGCGGTCGCATAGAAACTGATGCTCATTTGGAAACTGCTATTACAGGAATTTACGCCATAGGCGATGTAGTAAAAGGTGCCATGCTAGCTCACAAAGCGGAAGAAGAAGGTGTGTTTGTAGCTGAAACCATTGCAGGACAAAAACCACATATCAACTATAACTTAATTCCCGGTGTAGTTTATACTTGGCCAGAAGTGGCTGGAGTTGGCGCAACTGAAGAAGAATTAAAAAAAGCAGGTAAAAAATATAAAATGGGAAGTTTCCCTATGCGTGCTTTAGGACGTGCCAGGGCAAGTATGGATATTGATGGATTGGTAAAAGTATTAGCCGATGCGGAAACAGATGAAATTTTGGGCATGCACATGATTGGTCCGCGTGTAGCTGATTTAATTGCAGAAGCTGTAGTAGCCATGGAATTTAGAGCAAGTGCCGAAGACATTTCAAGAATGAGTCATGCACATCCAACTTATGCCGAAGCGGTGAAAGAAGCCTGCCTCGCAGCTACTGAAAACAGAGCTTTGCACATGTAAAGAAATGTTGCCCTTCGACTTCGCTCAGGGTGACATAGATTTTTTTATTCGTATATCAAAAAATCCGTTGCAGTTTGTAACGGATTTTTTTTGCAAACACGTTGGGCAGGCTGTTGGGGCAGACCTATGTGTCTGCCCACTATAATTTAAAACACAATCCAACCAATCAACTTAATCAACTATATCAACTTATCAACTTTATTAACTTATCAACCAATAAGAAAAATCAAAAAAATAAGTTTTTCTTTGTACTCCAAATCATGAGTAAGGATAAACTATATAAGCGAATAAATATTTTAAACAAAAAAGCAAGTTTTGAATTTCAGTTGTTAACCAAATACACCGCAGGAATGGTACTTGGCGGTACTGAAGTAAAATCAATAAAAGCTGGAAATGCCTCCATTACTGAAGCCTATTGTTTTTATCAAAACGATGAGCTTTATATACGTAACATGAATATTGGTTCTTTTAAGCAAGGAAGTTTTAGTAACCACGAACCTTTGGCTGTAAGGAAATTATTGCTAAAAAAAGTTGAACTAAAAAAATTGCAGAAACGTGGAGATGAAAAAGGTTTTTCCATTGTTCCATTAAAATTATTTGAAGCCGAAAATGGTTTTATAAAAATAGAAATTGCACTAGCACAGGGTAAAAAAGCTTTTGATAAACGCGATAGTATCAAAGAACGTGATGTGGAGAGAAATTTGAGGCGGAAGGATGAGTAGTTGGAGAAGTGAGCACTGAGATTTGAGAGATGTGAGAAATTATAAAGTACCGACACATCGGAAAAGTATGAAGTATAAATTATAAAGTATGAAAAATACAAAAAATCTTCATGATTTGTCAAAAAGCATCTTTATAGTTTAGTTGATAAGTTTGACTTAATTATAATTAGTTATAAGTAATTTGCCAGGTGCTAGCTGCCAGAGGCTAGATGCAAAAATAAGAAATCTGCCAGAGGCTAGAGGCTAATAAAAACAGAAGTATGAATATAAATTTAAAAGATAAAAATGCATTGGTTTGCGGAAGCACCAAAGGAATTGGATATGCCATTGCTATGCAATTAGCAAAGTGTGGTGCTAACGTAACTTTGATGGCCAGAAATGGTGAATTATTAAAAAGAATTGTGCGTGATTTGGATACAAGCATGGGTCAAAAACATGATTTCTTAGTTGCCGATTTTGCCGTTCCTGCTCAAGTAAAAGAAGCAATAGAACAAAAAGCACAAGTACATTATATATACCATATTTTAGTAAATAACAGTGGTGGACCCGCTGCTGGATTAGCCATAGACGCCAAGGAAGAAGAATTTTTAAATGCCTTTAACTCGCATGTAATTAGTAGTCATCATTTGGTACAAAGTGTATACACTGGAATGAAACAAGCAGGTTACGGTCGCATTATCAATATTATTTCTACCAGTGTAAAAATTCCTTTGCGTGGTCTAGGAGTTAGTAATACCATTAGAGGTGCTATGGGTAATTACAGTAAAACTTTGGCCAATGAATTAGCGCCATTTAAAATTACCGTAAATAATGTTTTGCCGGGTGCTACCGCAACTGATAGACTGAAACAAATTATAGATAATAAAGCTCAAAAACAACAACACTCAATTGATGAAGTGAGTAATGAAATGATTAGTGAAATTCCTATGGGAAGATTTGCTGAACCCAATGAAATAGCATTTGCCGTTGCATTTTTGGCCAGTGAATTTGCTGCATACATTACCGGAATTAATGTTCCTGTTGATGGCGGCAGAACGGGGAACTTATAGTTTATGGACGATAGTCGATGGACAATAGACGATGGACAATAGACGATGGACGATGGACCAAAATTGATTTTAGATAATCAACAGCAGCTATGGTCCATGGTCTATAAACTATGGTCTTTTCACTACTTCTCTTCCCTTCCAATCATTCTATTATTGTTTAATAATTTTTGTTCATCGGCAATAATTTGTTGCATTTCACTATCGCTAGGTTTAGGTTGTTTTTTGTCTTTTGTTAAATCATCTAAATTAGGCTGTCCAGCATTTACCCAAGCAGTATACCACATATTGGCCACCATTAAAATACTTTCTTTTAATCTGCGTTCCACTTGTCCTTTTAGCATTTGATGATAAGCCAAAGCATATTCTTTGCTATACGTTTTTATTTGCGTAGCTCCTTTGTATTCAATGCTGTATTTTCTGCTTACATCAAAATTATTATTTAACATACTTTCAAAACCTAAAACGGAATCAATACCAGCAAAACTGCCTTCGCTGGCTTGCCAAGCATTTTCTAACGGATTGTTTAAATACATACATTTTCCTACAAATAAATCATAATCTGCACTGAATAATTCAGGCAATCTGCTTTCCCAAAATCCATGAATTCCATGCTGATTGGTAAATTGTCCGTTATAGTTTTCTGATGCATGCAATGGCACATGCGCATCGGCCACATAATGTCCTAACTCAGCCGAAATGCGAAGGATTTTATCTAAATCTTTTTCTTTAAAAGCATACGTTAAACGAGTTAGCATAACTTGAATATGCCAAGGCACAATTCCATAAGCTAGCAAAGTATCTTTGGTTAATTTTTTAATTGCATCGTTCCATAATTTAGGTACAGTATCTATGGGTAAACTCTTTTCATAATGATCCAAATCAATATAATGACGACAAGCTTCTGCAGTATCGCTGTACCTGCGCTTATCGGGGTTTACCGAGTTTTCGGTTAAATAATCAATATTGGCTTTATAAAACGAAAACATTTCGGGTGGCAAACTAAATACTGCCAATCGGTTTACCATTTTATGTCCGTAAAAACCCCAAGCAAAAACACCTTGAGTAAGCAACAAAAATGGAATTACAATTTTGAATTTATTCATGGGACAATGATAAGGGAAATTGTTGAATGGTTGTCCCGATACATCGGGAGTTGAATTGTTGGATTGAAAAGATTAGTTGAATAGTTTAAATATTAGGGTTGTTTAAAATAATATTGCCAAAAGCCAGAAGCCAGCAGCTAGAGGCTAGCAGCCAGAAGCTAAAAACTATTTTGTTGAAAAAACATGAATAACATCAAAAGAAATATGAAATAGTTTCACTTATATTTGCCATCCGTAAAGACACATTTCTATTTACGGAATTCCTATTAATTGGTTTTAAGTAAATGGTTTAGCTGCAATTTACTAAATTCAAAACCATGCAAACCAAATATATTTTTGTTACAGGCGGAGTTACTTCATCGTTAGGTAAAGGCATTATTGCCGCTTCATTAGCCAAATTATTACAAGCCCGAGGCTATTCAGTTACCATCCAAAAACTAGATCCATACATCAACGTAGATCCAGGAACATTAAATCCTTACGAACATGGCGAATGTTATGTAACTGAAGACGGTGCTGAAACAGATTTGGATTTAGGTCATTACGAACGTTTTTTAAACGTACCTACTTCGCAAGCTAATAACGTAACTACGGGTAAAATATATCAGCATGTAATTAACCAAGAACGCCAAGGTGCCTATTTAGGAAAAACGGTACAAGTGGTGCCTCATATTACTGATGAAATAAAACGCAGAATAAAATTATTAGGCGAAACTGGTGAATACGAAATTGTAATTACAGAAATTGGTGGAACTGTTGGCGATATTGAATCTTTGCCATATATTGAAGCAGTTCGTCAGTTACATTGGGAGTTAAAAGACGAAGATTGTTTGGTTATTCACTTAACACTTTTACCTTATTTATCGTCTACAAAAGAGTTAAAAACAAAGCCAACCCAACACTCTGTAAAACTATTATTAGAAAGTGGTTTGCAAGCCGATATATTAGTTTGCAGAACGGAACATTCTATTAGCAAAGAGCAGAAACGAAAATTGGCATTATTCTGTAATGTTACGCCAGATGCAGTAATTGAAGCCTTAGACGTACCAACCATTTATGATGTTCCTTTGATGATGTTAAAGGAAAAATTAGATAAAATTACTTTAAGTCGCTTAAAACTTTCAGCTAAAACTGAACCAGAATTAGACAGTTGGAAACAGTTTTTAACCCGCCATAAAAATCCTAAAAACGAATTACAAATTGGTTTAGTTGGTAAATATGTGGAATTACCCGATGCTTATAAATCAATCATAGAAGCATTTATTCATGCAGGCGCTGCCATTGAATGTAGGGTTAGGGTTCAGTATATTCACAGTGAATTAATTTCGGAACAAAATGTAGCTAAAAAATTAGGTGAGTTAGATGGCGTATTGGTAGCTCCTGGTTTTGGCGACAGAGGAATAGAAGGAAAAATTACTGCCATAAAATATGTGCGTGAAAACAATATTCCTTTCTTTGGAATTTGTTTAGGCATGCAAATGGCCGTGATTGAATTTGCTAGAAATATATTAGGTTGGAAAGATGCACACAGCACCGAAATGAATCCTGAAACCAAGCATGCAGTCATTGACATGATGGCTGACCAAAAAAACATTACTGCCAAAGGTGGAACCATGCGTTTGGGTTCATATACCTGCGAAGTAAGCAAAGATAGCAGGGCTTATAAAGCTTATGAAAAAACTAAAATAACGGAGCGCCATCGCCATCGTTACGAGTTTAATAACAAGTTTCAAAAAGACTTTGAGAAAAATGGATTAAGCATCACTGGTATCAATCCTGAAACTAAATTAGCCGAAATAGTTGAAATTAAATCGCATCCTTATTTTGTTGCAGTGCAATTTCACCCTGAGTATAAAAGTACCGTTTTAAATCCACATCCTTTATTTGTAAGGTTTTTAAAGGCTGCTTTGACGAAGAGTTTGGGTAAATAAATTAAATTCGAAATTCGAAAAATTCAAATTCGAATTAAAATTTTTACAGAAATAATTTATTATAATTAAATAGCAAAAAAGCGAAATAAATTTTTTTCGCTTTTTTTATTTGTAGACCATACAATTCTATTAGATTTGAAAACATTTTTGAAAGCAATTCTAACATATTGTCATTTGGTAATGGTAGTTATTTTTATAGCTACCATCATTCCTTTTCATGCATTCCATCAGCATGTTGAGGATATTCATTATGTGGCAATGGCTGCTAAAAATACCAAAAATCATCATTGTAAATTAGATGAAAATTTTTGTATTGATAGTATAATAAATCATTGCCAACACAAACAGCATTTGGCCGAAAGCCATGAAAAATGTTTTACCAGTCAATATCATTTTATAAAAAACATAACGCTAAATAGCAATGTTTTCAAATTTATATCTCTTTCCAAAACTCATTATTTTAAACTGAGTATAATAAATATTCAAAATGAGTTTACCATACTTTTAAATAATAAAGGTCCACCCTACCGCCTTTTTGTTTAAGAAACTATATATCCTTTTCTTCGTCATTGTAATTGATAATTATTTTGAAAAAAATCAACACATAATAATGTTGGGTCATTCCGTAGGAATCTTCCTTGACTTAAAAAATTATTGATTTTTATATATTTATTACTTATTTCAATGGTGTAATTTATCTAAGAAGATTCCTTCGGAATGACTGACTATTTTGATATTAAATTACTAATTTTTTAACAGAAATTCTTCATTTTGAGTTTATAACGTATGTTATTTAACTTATATAGTTTCAAATTCCGTGCATCATCAAGCACCTTATTCATCATTTTTTTTATTTTATTTCAATGAAATCAATTGCATTTTTTGCTTTGACTTGTTGGTGTTTTATATTTATAAATAACAGCATTGCACAGCAAAAACAAACATTTATAATTAAAGGAATTATAACTGATAGTGTGTCCAAAAAACCATTGGCAAATGCCACTGTTATTTTATATCCTAATCAAACTATTTCCTATGCTAATGAACAAGGAATATTTGAAATACCCAATATTATAGCTGGTAAATACCAATTATCAATTGATTATTTGGGATATCATCCTGCTTTGTTAACCATCAAAATTCCGTTGAGTGAATTTTTAAGAATAGAACTTCCATCTGAAGAAAATCATTTGCATGACGTAATCATTGCTACTGATAAAAATTTATCCATATCGGATTATAGCATACAAAATCATAGCGTATTTGATGCAAAAAAACTTGATATTTTACGTGGACAAACCATGGGCGATATGCTTAAAAACATGGCTGGAGTTACGCTTTTAAATAGTGGACCCAGTATTTCAAAACCTGTTATTAGAGGTTTGCATAGCAATAGAATTACGGTATTGAACAATGGAATCAAACAAGAAGGACAAAATTGGGGTGCCGACCATGGTCCAGAAATAGATCCTTTTGCAATAAATAAATTAGAAGTAATTAAAGGGGCTAGTAGCTTGCAATATGGTCCTGAAGCCATTGGTGGAGTTATTAAAATTTCGGCAAAGGATTTTAAACAACAAAATGGCATATCGGGTACTTATAGTTTGAGTGGATTTAGCAATAATTGGCAAGTAGCAAACAGCATTTTTTTAGAAGGCAATCACCTAAAAAAACAAAACTTAAGTTGGCGTTTTCAAGCTAGTTACAGAAAAGCTGGCGATGCTAAAACTCCTGAATATGTATTAAGTAATACCGCCTTTGCTGAATTTGATTTGGGTACTGCTGTGCAATACAAATTTAAAAATAGTAGCATTGAATATTCCTTCTGTTATTTCCAATCGAGTTTGGGTATTTTACGCGCTGCACATGTTCATAATGTGAGCGATTTACAAAACACCATTGCTAATGGAAAACCCAGTATTATCAACGATTTTACATATGATATTGGAAGACCAAAACAGGAAGTAACACATTTAATAAATGCTGTAAAATACTTGTATCTGTTTAAAAATTCAAGTAAAATAAGTGTTGATTTAAGCCAACAAATAAATAACAGAAAGGAATTTGATGTATTGAGTTTTTTAAGCATGAACAGCAATTTAAAAGACAAACCTGCTTATGATTTAACATTAACTACCAATCAAATTTCGGCAAAATATGAACATAAAAAGTTTGCTGGTTTTAAAGGAATAATTGGAGTTAGTTTATCCAATCAAGGAAATTATGCCACGGGAAAGCAGTTCTTTATTCCTAATTTTATCAGTAATAATTATGGGGTTTATATCATTGAAAAATGGAATAAAAAACATTGGCAAGTCGAAGTTGGAATTCGTTACGATTGGATCAATTTTACAAGGTACATTAACGTAAATAATGAGGTGCAGAGCAATGACTTGAATTACCAAAATGCTTCCGGTTCATTGGGTTTAACTTATTTGGTAAACACATATTTAAAAATTACTGGAAATATTAGCACTGCCTGGCGAGCGCCAAGTGTAAATGAATTATACGCACTTGGCTTACATGCTGCTGTGGCAAGTTATGAGCAGGGAAATTCAAATTTAATTGCAGAACAAAGTTATAACACCGAATTGAATATTAAATACAATAAAAACAAGTTTGAATGGGATGCAAGTATCTATCATCATGTCATTAATAATTTCATTTATAGGCTACCAAGTAATACTTACAACACCAGTTTTAGAGGTGTATTTCCCGTGTTTAATTACACCCAAACCAATGCAATTTTACAAGGATTTGAAAGCAATTTAAGTTATCAATTACAAAAAAATATTTCCATCAATTCAGCTTACACCTTTTTGTATGCAACTGATTTAAGCAGGAATATTCCATTGGTATTTATGCCAGCAAATCGCATTCAAAGTGGAATCAATTGGCAAATTGCTAAATATAAAAAACTAAAAAATGTATTTATTCAAATCAATCATCAATATGTGTTTGAGCAAACAAACGTACCGGCAGGTATAGATTTTACAACTGCTCCAGCTGCTTACCAACTTGTTGATTTTAGTTTTGGAGCAAATGATTTTACTAAAGCAAAAATTAATTGGAGTATTGGAATGCAAAATGCTTTGAACACCAGTTACCGCGATTATTTGAGTAGGTACAGGTATTATGCGCTTGATGCTGGAAGGAACATTTTCATTAAACTGAGTATTCCTTTTTAGGGCTGCTGGCTGCTGGCATCTGGCAGCTGGCTGCTGGCGCCATATCCAACTTGTCATCCTGAGCGGAGTCGAAGGAGACAATACTTGTCACGCAGGGCGTGAGGCAATAGTCCCAATTGTCATCCTGAGCGGAGTCGAAGGAGTCAACTAACAAAAAACAGAAAGAACAGTCATTGAGCTAGTCGAAGTGAAACAATTGCAATAGTCCCAATTGTCATCCTGAGCGGAGTCGAAGGAGACAACTAACAAAAAACAGAAAGAACAGTCATTGAGCTAGTCGAAGTGAAACAATTAAAAATCAAAATCAAACAATTTAAAACAAACAAAAATGAAAAATAACAATAAAACAATCATAACAATCATAACAATTATAACAATCCTTACTATTTCATCGTGTTCAAAAGATGATCCGAAACAACCATTACCAACCAATCCGCAAGAAGTGTTAACTACCATTTTGATCAAAGGATACAATCAAAATGATTCATTAAATACCAATTACCAATTTAACTATAAGTGGGAAGATTTGGATGGTGATGGAGGTAATTTACCAGTGATAGATACTTTAAATTTGGATTCTGGAATAATTTATACATGTGAAATTACTATTTTAGACAAAACCAAAACACCATTCGATACCGTTTCAAATGCCATTGAAGAAGAGAAAAATGCGCATCAGTTTTTCTTTACTCCAAGTGCTAATTTAACAGCTAAAATAAAAGCAGAAATATTAGACTTTGATACCAATATTCCTTCCTTGCCTGTTGGATTATCATTTAACTTAAACACCAAAAGCAATCAAAGTTTTACTACTCCTATATTGGGTTCATTAAACATGGTTTTAAGTCATTATGATGGCGTACCAAAAACCATTGAAAAATCGAACGAATGCGATATTGATATAAACTTTCCATTAAAATTAAAATAAAAAAGCAATAAATTGCCACGCCCTTTAGGGAATTGCCACGCCCTTCAGTGCGTGGATAATAAAAAAAAAGGCCGCTTCCAATTGCCACGCCCTTTAGGGCGTGGAAAAAAAATAAAACAAAAAAAAACTGGCTTTAGCCAAAACTGATAAAACCATGCCATACACCAAAATAATGATTCATTTTATATGGGCTACCAAAAACAGGAGTCCCATAATAACAGCAGAGTTAAAACCATTGCTTTTAGCTCATATTAAGGAAAATAGCCTAAAAAAAGAAATTTACATTGATTGCCTTAACTGCGTGGAAGACCATATTCACCTATTAATTTCATTAGGGCGTGAACAAACTGTAGCAAAAACAGCCATGCTCATAAAGGGGGAATCCTCTTTTTGGGTAAATAAGCAAAAAATAATTGATCAAAAATTTGAATGGCAAGATGAATATATTGGATTATCGGTTAGCGAATCGGCTATAGGAAATGTAAGGCGGTACATTGCAAATCAAGAAGAACACCATAGAAAAAAAACTTTCATGCAAGAGTATAACGAGTTTTTAAAAGCGCATGGCTTTAGTCAGGAAAATTTTGGCTAAAGCCGTTTGAGGGTTTTTTATTCTTCGATCCACGCCCTAAAGGACGTGGCAATTGATCATTGACAAATAACAAAGCAATTTTTAAAAAAGCTCCAATTGCTGATAAGGTGTTTGGGTGGCTTGTATTTTTTTACCATAAAATATTTCCATCATTCCAAACTGTTTGTCGGTAATACTTAATATTCCAATATGACCTTTGCTGGGTAGTTTACTTTTGGTTCTATTAATATGCACTTCTGCATTTTCTCGGCTAGGGCAATGCCTTAAATAAATGCTAAATTGAAACATGGTAAATCCATCTTTCATTATTTCTTTTCTGAAATTAGCGGCTATCTTCTTTTCTTCCGAGGTTTCAGTTGGCAAATCAAAAAAAATGAGTACCCACATAATTCTATATTCGTTTAAACGTTCCATATTTATAATAGCTACTGGCTGCTAGCAACTAGCAAACAATTTTAAAGCCAAAATTTGAGTACAACACTGTATTTATTTGATATAATAATTATTGCCTCCTTCGACTCCGCTCAGGATGACAAATTAATTATTGATTTTAAAATAGCTCTGGATATAAAATACTTTTTCTTTCACCCATATAACACTTTACCAAACTTGATGTTGTTTTCTGAACGCCTACCATTAATGGACTTCGTTGGTTATCTATTACTATATCTATGGCGGGTAAGGTTAATAATTGTGATTTTATTTCTTTGGTTAACTCTTGTTCTGTGGGTTTGTTTTTTACTAAATTAAACACATAATCATCGGCATAGGCTCTGTATGGTTCCATGATATCATCGGCTAAACAATAGGCGTTGTATTTGTTTTTATGGTGTATTCCTAATGTTGGTAACAAACCACTAGCTACCAAACCACGAGCAATGGTGGCTCTTATTAAGGTATAAGCATAATTTAAAAAGTTATTGGGGTACGCACCTTCTCTATCTCTAATGAATAATTTTTGGTTTGGCGCCAATAATGGCGATAAACTTTTCCAGTAAAAAGCTGCAGCTCTTCCTTCTAAATTTAAAGTATCACCACTATTTACCTCATTAGCCCATTGAAGCATACTGGCATTATCAAATCCATGTTTTTTTAACACAAATGCTTGATTCCTAATTTTGGTTTTTACGGTTTGCTGCCACAGTTGTTTTTTCAAAGGCTTGCTAGCATCTATTTGGTATTTAAAACGCTCCGACTGAAGGGTATTGGTATCTAATGGTAACTGTAACGAAACAGGATGATGGCTTTCGTTACATACAATGAAGGCAATATTATAAAATGCTGTTTTTTGTAACACCGCATGGCTTAATGAAATTTGATGATTATCCAAAATAAGTATTCCAATATCTTCTAAGGGAACGGTATTTCCTATGAGCTTATCTATGCCTTTTGAATGAGGAACAGACAATACCAATTGTTCATTGCGAATGCTTAAATGCAATGGATTTCCAACATATATAGTTCTTTTTATCATATTGGAATAAAATAAATAAATTTCACAAAACAAAAAAAGCTCCCGAAGGAGCTTTTATAAATACTTTTTAAACCAGTTTTTTTGTTGTGTTAAATCCTTCGAAACGCAATACCCACATGACTTTAAGCCATGGTGTAGTATTTACAATATTCAAAAGAACAATAATTGAAAGCAAATCACAACTTAAATTTACAATATAATTAACCAAGAGGAAGTATTTACAATATTCAAAAGAACAATAATTGAAAGCAAATCACAACAATAGCTAACATAAGAGGAAAAGCGGGGCTAGTATTTACAATATTCAAAAGAACAATAATTGAAAGCAAATCACAACGCCAACCCTTGCGTTAGATACACTAATTCAGTATTTACAATATTCAAAAGAACAATAATTGAAAGCAAATCACAACGCATAGTTCATTCCTGCCCCACCTGTTGCGAGTATTTACAATATTCAAAAGAACAATAATTGAAAGCAAATCACAACGCAGCTGAAGCAAGGCAAAAATTTATTGATAGTATTTACAATATTCAAAAGAACAATAATTGAAAGCAAATCACAACGCTGATGCATCTGATTCTTCAACAACCAATTAGTATTTACAATATTCAAAAGAACAATAATTGAAAGCAAATCACAACTCAGCAAATAAAATTGTCGGATAGGCTTTAGTATTTACAATATTCAAAAGAACAATAATTGAAAGCAAATCACAACTTTCTATTCAATGGAACAACCATTTACCAAGTATTTACAATATTCAAAAGAACAATAATTGAAAGCAAATCACAACGATACAATAGCGCCACTATAAGACTTATCAAGTATTTACAATATTCAAAAGAACAATAATTGAAAGCAAATCACAACATGGGCAAACA
>CANGGG010000017.1 GCA_947453415.1 Bacteroidota bacterium
ATTTAAACGGAACTACAGCTACTAGTCAAAGTCCAATGGTGCGTTTAACAAGTCCAGTTCCTTATACTATCAGATTAACAACAACCAATGCATTTGGAATTGACTCTGTTACCAAAGTAGCATTTATCAACGTAAACGCATATCAAACACCAGGAACAGGAACAGTATTCTCCACCATTGCAGATGCAACCATGGGAATAAGAAGAGTAAGATTGGCTGGAATAGACAGTACATTTGCAAACGCAACAGCACCTTCATTCCAATACATTAATAACACTACTCAAGTAGGAACCATGTACCGTGGTGGAAAATATGCTGTAGTATTAGATAGACCATCAGCAGGAACACCATTAGACCATAAAGCTTGGATTGATAAAAACTACAATGCAAACTTTGAAACGAGTGAGTTAGTGTTAAACAAAATAAACAATGGTGATGCGCAATTAACCGATACCATTATAATTCCAGCTAACCAAGCATATGGAAATACAAGATTGAGAATTGGAATAGATTTAGCAAATTCTACACAGTTTAACTCAGTATATTCAGTAATTGGAATGTTCAAAGATTTCAATGTTTCAATTAAACAAGATAATGTAAAACCAGTAATTAATTTTATTTCAAATGGATCTGGGATTTTACCAGTTATAGTTAGAACAGAAATTAATAAGACTTTTGTTGATCCTTGGGTAATTGCAAATGATAATATAGAAGGTAATATCAGCAGCAGGGTTCAAACAATCTCAACATTAGATACTGCTAATATTGGCGTGTATAACATCAAATATTTTGTAACTGATTATTCGGGAAATACCTCTGATACATTATACAGAACAGTAATAGTAGAGTTAAACAGTACTGGCCCAGTTTTGGTGTTAACACCTCCTGTAATTTACACCGTAGAAGTAGGAATTAACCCTACAGAACCTGGCTATACAGCATTAGATAATAATGGCAATAACATCAATTCAAACGTTATCACTACCACTAATTTGAACGTCAATAAAGTAGGTAATTACATTAAAACTTACAGCATTACTGATGCATTTAACTTTACTAAAACTGCAGTTCGTCAAATTAGAGTTAGAGATACTACAAAACCAGTTTGGGTGAAGAAATTTATTGGTGCAACATACAAACACCAAATCAATACGGTATTTAATCCTTTGGCAATAATCAACGCAACGGATAATTACGATAAATCATTGAGCATTTTGTTTAGCAGCGGTGTAAATCCAAATATTAACGGAAAGTACTTTGTAGTTTATAACGTTACTGATTCATCTGGAAATGCAGCAACAACCTTAACAATACCTGTTGAAGTTTCAGATTTTATTAAACCTACCATTACACTTATTGGTAACTTAACTACAGAAGTAGAGGTGTTCTCTAACTTTAGTATTCCTGGCGTAACAGCTACAGACAACTATTGTGCTAGTAATACATTGGTAATTGTTAGAACTCCAAATACATTAAGAAATGATACATTAGGAATATTCCCTGTGAAGTTTGTAGTAACAGATTGTGTTGGAAATTCAGACAGTATTGTTCGCTTTATAAAAATATCGAAACGCAGTTTGCCAGTTATTACTTTATTAGGAGCAAATCCAATGAATTTACCACGTTTCAACACCTATCAAGAGCCAGGATTTATTGTACAAGATAATTATTATCCGAATTTAAAAGCACAAGTTATTTCTGATATTTCAAATTTACGAAATGATGTACCAGGAATTTATTCAGTTACTTATGTGGTAACTGATCCATCAGGAAATCGTTCGGCTTTAGTTACAAGAAAAGTAAATGTTACCAACACAACTGAAGGCGTAACAGAAAACTTATTTGAAAACTATTTCAGCATGTATCCTTCACCTAACAAAGGGGTATTAAACATTGACATGAAAAGCGAAATTGAGTTTACTTCAATGGATATTTATAATGTTACAGGTCAGTTAGTAGCTAAGTTTGAAAATCAATTACAATCTAAAAATGTATTTGATTTATCGAACCAAAGTAATGGCCTGTATTTTGTAAGAATAAACACAGCTAAAGGTGTATTCAGTAAATCATTTGTGATTAGTAAATAATTCACAAAAGTTCAGTCAAGGTTTCAACTTTGACTGAACTATATAAACATAAAAAAGCCGACTCAATAAATTTGAGTCGGCTTTTTTATTTAATAACTATATGGAATAAAAAAATAAACTAAACTAAACAGTTTTTTCTTCATCACCAACTATTATTGGTTGAACTTCTTCAACTACAACAACAGGTTTTACTTTCTCTACTACCTCAATTTTTACTTTAACGGCATTAGCACCTTTGTGAGTCATTTCAACTTCAAATGATACCTTATCGCCTTCCTTAACTTGATCTACTAAGCCATTAACGTGAACAAAAACACTGTCTTGACTTTTCAAATCTTTTATAAAACCATAACCTTTTGATTCGTTAAAAAAGGTAATAACACCTTTACGAATTAAATCAGCTGGTTCTTGCGCTGCTTGTTTTACAACACCAATAACCATGTCTTCAGCTATAGCAACTCTGCGTTTTTTAGGATCAGGAGGAGTGTTTGTAATATTACCATTTTCGTCAACATAAGCCATCATGTCTTCTAAACTTTGGCCTTTAACAGCACTGGCTTTACGTTCCTCTCTCTTTTCTTCTTTTTCTTTTCTCTTCTTAAGTTTAAGCTTTTCTTTTTCTTTTTTACTGAATGTTTCTTGCGATTTAGCCATTATTTATTGTTTATTGTTTAAAGCCAAAATTGTTTTACAATAGCAAGGCTTAGAATAAACACTTTTTGACTTTGTAAAAAAATATAGGTCGCCAAATGTATGCTTTAAAAATGTTTTTATTTGCAAATCAGACAAATATTTTATTTTTTAAGGTTTTTTCTCCTGTTTTTAAATTAATACGAGTCTGTTGCAAAGCAATATTAATTATTTGACCAGTAATCCAGCTTAATATTCATAAAAACCTTTTCCAGATTTTCGGCCATATAATCCAGCATCTACTTTTTGTTGTTGAATGCGGTTGGGCCTGAATTTAGCATCTTGGTTAAATAAATGATACATGGAAGTAGTAACCGATAAATTGGTGTCAACCCCAATTAAATCCATTAACTTAAATGGCCCCATTTTAAATCCTGAACTTTCTAACAATGCGTCAATGTTTTCAAATGTGGCAACTCGTTCTTCTAATATTTTTAAACCTTCTACATAATAATGCCTAGCCACTCGGTTAACTATAAAACCAGGTGCATCGGCAGCCATTACACAGGTTTTGCCCATGTTTTCTATGAATGCTTTGCAATGCAATGCTACTTGTTTATTGCTTTGCGCACCAATAATTATTTCTACCAATTTCATAATAGGAGCAGGATTAAAAAAATGAATGCCAATAACCCTTTCTGGATGAGGAATTTTTGCTGCTATTTGTGTAATAGGAATAGAGGAAGTATTGCTTGCCAAAATACAATCAGGCGAGTTAATAGCAGCTACTTTGTTAAAAAAATCGTGTTTAATATCCAAGCGTTCAATCACAGCTTCAATAATTAAATCGGCAATTACATCGTTAATATTTGTTGTAAAATGCAAAAGTGATAAAGTAGTTTCTTTCTTTTCGGCCGCTAGTTTTCCTTTTTCCACCAAAAACTGTAAACCTTTATCAATACTGGTTTTTGCTTTGTCTAAAATCGATTGATTTATATCGAACAAAATGGTTTTAAAACCAGCATTGGCAGTAACTTGCGCTATTCCCGCACCCATGGTTCCTGCACCTGCTATGGCTATTGTTTTTATATCTTTCATCAAATTATTTTCTAAAAATTTACCAAATTATCTAAGTCAGTTTTAAAGCGTTCTTTCGGTAAAAAGTTTTGCTCTAAATCTAAGTTAAACGGTACTGGACTATCCAAACTTGCTGTTCTTATTACAGGCGCATCTAAATATTGGAAACAATGTTGAGCTATATGCGCAGCTATTTCCGCACCTACACCACCAGTTAAAGTATCTTCGTGTAACACAATTACTTTTCCTGTTTTCTTAACACTTTGCTCCACCGCATTTTTATCCCAAGGTAAAAGCGTTCTTAAATCTATAATATCTGCATCAATATTCTTTTCAGCACAATGTTTTAAAGCCCAATGAACGCCTGCACCATAAGTAATTATCGAAACTTCATTTCCAGCTCTTGCTATTCGAGCAGGACCAATTTCCAACATGTAATAATCGTCAAAAACATCTTCCTCTAATTCTACATTTCTGTATAAATTTTTATGTTCAAAATACAACACCGGATTTGGATCATTGATGGCTGCTGTTAATAATCCTTTTGCATCGCTTGGCGTACTTGGATAAACAATTTTTAAACCTGGAACATGAAAAAACCAAGCTTCATTACTTTGCGAGTGAAAAGGCCCAGCGCCCATTCCCGCGCCAGTTGGCATGCGTACTACCACATCGGCTTGTTGACCCCAACGGTAAAAAGATTTAGCTAAATTATTGACTATTTGATTGAAACCAACACTTACAAAATCGGCAAATTGCATTTCTACCATTGCCTTCATTTTCTTTATTGATAAACCGTAACCAGCGCCCAAAATGGCACTTTCACATAAAGGAGTATTTCTTACCCTGCCTTTTCCAAATTGTTCTAAAAAGCCTTGCGTAATTTTAAAAACGCCACCATATTCAGCAATATCTTGGCCCATCAAAACCAGGTTATCGTGCTTTTCCATGCTTTGACGAAGTCCATCACTGATGGCATCCACTAAGCGTTTTTTTGAAGTTTTATTAGTAGCAGGAGGGGTAATTACATGTTGCATGTTTCCATAAGAAACACTTTTAGGCAAATGAATAGTTTGATAAATATCGGCCAATTCAGTTTCAGTATTTGCTATTACATCTGGTTCTTCTAAAACTTCTTCTACACCTAAATCAATTTCTGTTTTAATAGCTGCTCTAAACTCATTGATCATGTCATATGTTAACACTTGTTGTTCTAACAAATATCGTTCATAGTTAACAACAGGATCTTTTTTACCCCAAATTTCAAATAGTTCTTGCGGAACATATTTTACGCCCGATGCTTCTTCATGTCCACGCATTCTAAAAGTGATACATTCTAATAAAACCGGACGAGGATTGTTTCTAATTGACTCTGCCAAACCTTTGATTGTATCAAATACTTCTAAAATATTATTTCCATCTATTCTATAAGCTTCTACGCCATAACCAACTCCTTTATCTACAAAACTTTTAAATTTAAATTGCTCATTACTTGGCGTTGAAAGACCATAACCATTGTTTTCTACTAAAAAAATAACTGGTAATTGCCAAACGGCAGCAGTATTAATGGCTTCATGAAAATCGCCTTCGCTTGCGCCACCATCGCCACTAAAAACCACGGTAACTTTTTTCTCATGTTGTAATTTATTGGCTAGCGCAATGCCATCGGCCACACCAAGCATGGCACCCAATTGCGAAATCATTCCAACAATGTGATACTCGTTTGTTCCAAAGTGAAATGAGCGTTCGCGGCCTTTTGTAAATCCGTTTGGCTTACCTTGCCACTGACTAAATAGTTTGTTAAAAGGAATATTTCTTCCTGTAAAAACGCCCAAATTTCGGTGTAATGGTAAAATATATTCATCGTTATGAAGTGCTTTCACACAACCTACACTAATGGCTTCTTGTCCAATTCCACTGAACCATTTGCTTACTTTTCCCTGACGAAGTAGAATTAACATTTTCTCTTCTATCATTCTAGGTTTTAAAATGGTTTTATATAAATCAATTAGCAGCTCATTGCTGTAATTTTTTCTGTTAAATTGTAACATATAATTTTGTTTACTAAAAAAGTGATTGCGAAAATAGTAATAATGTTTTTATTTGAAGCACTAAAGTTTATTAGTTTTAAATAAGTTAAAATACATTGAGCCAATCCTACAATTCCATTATTATTACGGGTCCAACTGCAAGTGGCAAAACAGCTTTGGCTGCGCAATTGGCTTATGCGCTAAATGGAGAAATAATAAGTGCTGATTCAAGACAAGTTTATAAAAAACTGAATATTGGAACGGGCAAAGATTTAGCAGAATACAATGTAAATAATACACCCATCAACTACCATTTAATTGATGTAGCCGAGGTAGGAACCCACTTTCATTTGTATGATTTCATTACCCATTTTTATGGTGCTTTTCAAGCAATAGAGAAACAAGGAAAATTGCCAATTATTTGTGGCGGAACGGGGTTATATTTAGATGCCATCATCAAAAAACATGAGTTAGCAGCCATTCCAAATAATTTTAAATTGCGATTGCAATTGGAAAATTTGAATTTGGAGCAATTAATTGCAAAGCTTTTAAGCTATAGTAAAAAACCTGAAAATGCTGATTTAACTACTAAAAAACGTTTGGTAAGAGCCATTGAAATTGCAGAATATTTAAACAAAAATGATTCACCCAATACAAATTTTATAGATTTAAAACCAATTATTTTTGCTTTAGATTTACCAAAAGAAGCACGCAGAAACAAAATCTCTATGCGATTAAAGCACAGATTGGAAAACGGAATGATTGACGAAGTAAAAGACTTAATAAATGAAGGAATTAGCCACGAACGATTGCAGTTTTTAGGACTAGAATATCAGTATGTTTCCAAATACTTGTCAAATGAAATGAGTTACGATGAAATGTTTTTAAAACTAGAAACCTCCATTCATCAATACGCCAAAAGGCAAATGACTTGGTTTAGAAAAATGGAACGCGAGGGCAACCAAATTCATTGGCTTGACGCCACCAAACCAATGGAGGAGAGTTTAATTGCCATCAAATTATTGATTTAATTAAAAAATATCAACAGGTATTTTACTCAAACCTCACTCAATTTTCTGATTTTAGTTTTTATTTTTATTTGATAGATTGCATAATTTCGCAAGCAAATAAAATACCGCCTAAAAGATATGATAACAGTTGATTCAATTAATTTTAAAGGGAAAAAAGCACTTGTTCGTGTTGATTTCAATGTGCCATTAGATAAGCAAACACTTGCCGTTACCGATGATGCACGTATTCGCGCAACGGTACCAACTATTAAAAAAATATTGGCCGATGGTGGCGCTTGTATTTTAATGAGTCATTTAGGTCGCCCGTTAAAAAAATTAAAAGATGATGGATCTGTTGATTTCGAAAAGCATTCATTAAAACATGCTTTGGCCACTGCTTCCGAATTATTTGGAGTAAATGTTCAATTTGCAAACGATTGCATTGGCCAAGAAGCCATTGATAAAGCAGCAAACTTAAAAGCAGGTGAAATTCTTTTATTGGAAAATTTACGCTTTTATAAAGAAGAAGAAAAAGGTGATGTAGGCTTTGCCGAAATGCTAAGTAAATTAGGCGATGTATATGTGAACGATGCTTTTGGAACTGCGCACCGTGCACATGCAAGCACTGCTATTATTGCACAGTTTTTTCCTAACCATAAATGCTTTGGTTATGTAATGGCAAATGAAGTAGCCAATGCCGAAAAAGTAATGAAAAATGCAGCACGTCCGTTCACTGCCATAACCGGTGGTGCCAAGGTTTCCGACAAATTATTAATCATTGAAAACTTAATCAATACTGTTGACAATATTATTATTGGCGGAGGAATGGCTTATACCTTTTTAAAAGCTCAAGGTTATGAAATTGGTGCTTCGCTGTGCGAAGATGATAGATTAGATTTATGTCTAGACTTATTGAAAAAAGCAGATGCAAAAGGAGTAAAATTATTATTGCCAATTGATTCTATAGTTGCCGATAAATTTAGTAATGATGCCAATATTAAAAATTGCAGCAATCACCACATTGAAGCAGGTTGGATGGGACTAGATATTGGAACGGAAGCAAGCAAAACTTTTGCTGAAGTGGTTAAAAATTCTAAAACAATTTTATGGAACGGACCAATGGGAGTTTTTGAAATGAGTAATTTTGAAAACGGAACCAAATCTGTTGCTATTGCAGTAGTAGAAGCCACTAAAAACGGTGCATTTAGTTTAATTGGTGGTGGCGATAGTGCAGCCGCTGTAGCTAAGTTTGGCTTTAACGACCAAGTAAGTTATGTAAGCACTGGCGGTGGTGCTTTATTGGAATATTTTGAAGGGAAGGAATTACCAGGAATAGCAGCGATAAATAATTAAAAAAATGCTTCTGGCTGCTAGCTTCTAGCCGCTAGCAAAAACGAATTAAATTTATAAAAACAGTCAAAAGCCAGCTGCCAGAAGCCAGTTGCCAGAGGCTAAAAAATAAAAATATGACATATAGAATAGAACACGATACCATGGGCGAGGTACAAGTACCTGCCGAAAAATATTGGGGCGCACAAACTGAACGCAGTCGCAATAATTTTAAAATAGGTCCTGAAGCAAGTATGCCTAAGGAAATTATTCATGCTTTTGCTTACCTTAAAAAAGCTGCTGCACATGCCAATACCGATTTAGGTGTTTTGCCTGCCGAAAAGCGTGATTTGATAAGCAAAGTTTGTGATGAAATATTAACAGGAATGCACGATGCGGAGTTTCCATTGGTAATTTGGCAAACTGGAAGTGGTACGCAAAGTAACATGAATGCAAACGAGGTAATTGCTAACCGTGCGCATGTAGTAAATGGTGGAAATTTGTTAGACGAAAATAAAGTGTTACATCCAAACGATGATGTAAACAAATCGCAGTCGAGTAACGATACTTTTCCTACTGCCATGCACATTGCTTCTTATAAGCAAACAGTAGAAATTACTTTGCCTGGTTTAACTTTGCTTCGCAATACTTTAGACGCAAAAGCAAAAGAATTTAAAACCATTGTAAAAACAGGTAGAACCCATTTTATGGATGCTACTCCTTTAACTTTAGGACAAGAATTTAGCGGTTATGTACAACAAATTGATAACTCGATTAGATGCATAAAAGGTGCTTTGGTAATGATACAAGAATTAGCATTAGGCGGCACAGCTGTTGGAACTGGACTAAATGCACCAAAAGGTTATGACGTACTAGTGGCTCAAAAAATTGCTGATTTTACAGGATTTCCTTTTGTAACTGCTCCTAATAAATTTGAAGCATTGGCAGCACACGATGCCATGGTTGAATTAAGTGGTGCATTGAAACGCACCGCAGTTTCATTAATGAAAATTGCCAACGACATTCGCATGCTTTCATCAGGTCCAAGAAGCGGAATTGGTGAAATTGTAATTCCTGACAACGAACCTGGTTCGTCAATTATGCCTGGCAAGGTAAACCCAACTCAGCCTGAAGCCATGACCATGGTTTGTGCGCAAGTAATTGGCAACGATGTGGCCGTTACTGTTGGTGGCATGAACGGACATTTTGAACTGAATGTTTTTAAACCTGTAATGGCTGCAAACGTATTGCAAAGTGCACGTTTAATTGGCGATGCATGTGTTTCGTTTAACGATAAATGTGCAATTGGAATTACTGCAAATAACGAAATTATTCAACGTCATTTAGAAAACTCATTGATGTTGGTAACGGCTTTAAATCCACATATTGGCTATGAAAAAGCAGCTAAAATTGCGAAGAAAGCTCACAAAGAAAACAAAACATTGCGCGAAGCAGCGGTTGAATTAGGTTACTTAACCAGTGAAGAATTTTCTGCTTGGGTTAAGCCTGAAAACATGGTTGGAAACTTATAATTTCAATAAAAATACGAATCCCCAAAACGCCAAAATCATTCTTGATTTTGGCGTTTTTTTATTCCTGTAATATCATATTTCAAGTTCCGTTTTTTTAAACGTATTTTGCCCCAAAAATTCTAATTAATTTGTCGGGCATTTATATCCATATTCCATTTTGTAAGCAACGTTGTTTTTATTGTAATTTTCATTTTTCAACGCAGTTAAAAAACACAGCTGAAATGGTGAATGCCATATGCAAAGAAATTGCCATGAGGCAAAATTATTTACAAGACAAAAACCTGCAAAGTATTTATTTTGGTGGTGGTACACCTAGTTTGTTAAGTCAAGAACAATTGCTTCAAATTTTTGAAACCATTAAAAAACATTTTAACATTCAGCCCAATGCAGAAATTACATTGGAAGCAAATCCTGACGATTTAAGCGAAGAAAAACTAACGGAATTAAAGCACACGCCCATTAACAGATTAAGCATTGGTGTTCAAAGTTTTTTTGACGATGATTTAAAATGGATGAACCGCGCGCACAATGCCAATGAAGCAGAAAATGCCATTGCCATGGCAAAGCAAAAAGGCTTTGAAAACATCACCATCGATTTGATATATGGAACGCCAGGATTAAGCAATGAAAATTGGCAGCAAAACATTCAAAAAGCATTGGCTTTAGGTGTAAATCATATCAGCAGTTACGCGCTAACGGTGGAGCCAAAAACGGTTTTGGCTAACATGATAGAAAAAGGAAAATATGCCGACACCAATGAGGAGAAAGCTGCCGAACAATTTGATATTTTAGTAAATACTTTAAAAGTAAATGGATTTATACATTATGAAATAAGCAATTTTGCAAAACCTGAATTCTTTGCAAAGCATAACAGCAACTATTGGAAAGGCAAACATTACCTTGGAATTGGACCTTCAGCACATTCGTTTAATACTGTTTCTAGGAGTTGGAATGTGGCAAATAATCAAAAATATTTAAATGTTTTAGCAATAAATGAGTTGGAAATTACCGATGAAGTTCTAACAGTTAATAACCAAATAAACGAATACATCATGACTGGTTTGCGCACCATTTGGGGTTGCGATTTAAACTTTATTGCTTTGCAATTTGGAGAAACAGAAAAACAAAGATTGATAAAAGAAGCTGCTAAGTTTATTGACCAAGATTTACTGGAAATAAACAACAATATTTTACTAACTACATCAAAAGGAAAGTTTTTGGCCGATGGTATTGCTGCTGATTTATTCTTGGTATAAGCACCGTCAGACGATTTTGCAAAGCCAAAGCGAGGCAAGGTGCCAGACGGTTATTTAGAAGATTATTTTTACAATAACAACACCAATATTTCCAAAACAATTGCTAATATTGATGCTTAAAAATAGATAAGTAAAATGAATGATTACTGGCAAATAATAAGTGTAACATTGGTGTGCACTATTAAATTTATTATTGGGCTAGGAATGGCATTGACATATAACTTTTCGCCAATTGTATTTTACCTAACCACAGTTGGTGGTGGCATGTTAGGCGTGTTTATTTATTTGTATTTATGGGATTTTTTATTGCTTTTAAAAGCAAAATTTGTAAAGCCAAAGCCGCATATTATTCATATAAAAATAAATAAAAACATCAGAAAAATGGTCCATTTTTCACGAACATGGGGCATTTATGGCATTGCATTGGTAACGCCAACCATTATTTCAATGCCGGTAGGAACTTTAATTTGCAGAGCAATAGAAAAAAATAAATGGCATATAAAATTAGTGATGTTTATATCATTAAGTTTTTGGGCTTTACTAATTATTGCGTTGCAAAATTTGTTTAATATTGATGTACAATCATGGTTTAAATAACACAAAAAATGAAAGTATTATACGCAATTCAAGGAACTGGAAATGGCCACATAAGTAGGTCACGCGAGGTCATTCCTTTTTTAAAACAACAATGTGATTTAGATATTTTAATAAGTGGAACGCAATCGGATGTGCAATTACCTTATGAAATAAAATATAAACTGAAAGGTGTTGGTTTTACTTTTGGTAAAAGTGGCGGAATAGATTTTGGTGACAGTATAAAAAATTTACATCCCATCAAATTCATCAAAGACATTTATCAAATACCAGTAAAAAACTACGATTTAGTCATCAACGATTATGAACCTGTAAGCGCTTGGGCTTGTAAAATTCACGATTTGAATTGTGTGGCTTTTAGTCATCAAGCTGCCTTTTTAAGTAAGCTAACTCCACGCATAAAAAATAAAGAAAAGTTTGGCGAAAGTGTTTTAAAAACCTATGCGCCATGTACTGATAAAGTGGCTTTTCATTTTGATACTTACGATGATTTTATTCACACACCAGTAATAAGAAGCGAAGTTAGAAAAATGGAAATTACCAATCAGCAGCATATTTCGGTGTATCTTCCTGCTTATTCCGATGAAATATTGTTAAAGCATTTTTATAAAATTCCTGATATAAAATTTGAGGTTTTTAGCAAGCATAGCAAAAAAGCAATCACTAAAAAAAATGTGACCATTAAACCAGTTTTAAACCAAGATTTTATAGCTAGTCTAGCCAGTAGCAATGGATTAATTACTAACGGAGGATTTGAAAGTCCTGCTGAAGCAAGCTTTTTGGGTAAAAAAGTAATGTGTATTCCTATGGCTAACCAATATGAGCAAAAGTGCAATGCCAAAGCCTTTAAATTATTGGGCGGAACAAGGGTAAAAAAAATAGAAGAAGACTTTTATAAAAAAACCCAATTATGGCTCGACAATGGAAAGCCAATAAATGTAAACTACAAAGACGAAACAGCCGAAATAGTTGAAAAGGTTTTGGCTAAATACAGAAAATAGTTGCTGTTTCACTATTGGTTTTTGTAAAAGTACCATGGTAAATTTAGCTAAAACGCAAAAAATTTGGATTATAAAACTAAATTTTTATATTTGCCTAACAATTGTTAGGTTATGGCTGAAACACTGATCATCAACAGAAAAGAACAAATTACAGAAACTGCTGCAAAATTATTCCGCAAAAAGGGATACATAGCTACCACCATGCGCGACTTGGCGGCAGAACTTGGAATAGAAGCCGCTAGCATTTACCACCACGTAAAATCAAAAGAAGAATTATTGGAAACCATCTGTTTTGACATGGCCAATAAATTTATTATGAATGCAAAAGAAGTAAACGACATTTACTTTAATGCAGAAGAAAAATTGCGCTTAGCAATAAAATTACACATAGAAACTATTACGCTAAACCAAAACAAATCGGCAGTTTTTTTACAAGAATGGCGTAACTTAAGTGAACCCAATTTGAGTAAATTTAAAATGCTACGAGATCAATATGAAAACCAATTTACCATTATCATAATTGATGGAGAAAATGAAGATATTTTTGATTTTGTAGATAAGAAATTTGCGGTGTTAAGCATCCTTTCTACCATTAATTTTGTGAATGAATGGTATAATCCCGAAGGTAAAATGAATGCTGCTGAAATAGCTGAAAAACTAAGTAATTTTATTTTAGGAGGATTAAGAAAATAGCCTCTGGCTATTGGCACAAAAAACTATCAACTGACAACTAACAACTAACAACTATATTATGTACGGAAACGCTTACATTGATCCAAACGAAAAGCCATTATCAATTTTAGATGGCGAAGACCCAATTAAATTAGCTGAATTTGAAGCACGAATAGATCGTGGTGAAAAAATAGAACCTAAAGATTGGATGCCTAAAGAATACAGGAAACAATTAATTAGAATGATAGAACAACATGCGCATTCTGAAATTATTGGTGCATTGCCAGAAGGCACATGGATTACTCGCGCTCCAGGTTTTAAACGTAAGTTAGCTTTAATGGCTAAAGTACAAGACGAAGTAGGACACGCACAATTGCTTTACAGTGCTGCCGAAACTTTGGGAAAAAGCCGTGAAGCCATGATCAACGATTTGATTACTGGTAAATCAAAATACTCAAATGTTTTTAATTATCCTGCTTTAACTTGGGCCGATTCATGTGTAATAGCTTGGTTAATTGATGCGGGTGCAATTATTAATCAAGTGGCAAATGCCAAAGGTAGTTACGGTCCATACGGACGTGCTTTAGACAGAATTTGTACTGAAGAAAGTTTCCATTTAAAATATGGTCATCACAATGTGGTAACTTTAGCAACTGGAACACCTTTTCAACGCCAAATGGTACAAGAAGCTTTAACCCGTTGGTGGCCGCCAATTATGCATTTTTTTGGCCCTAGCGATAAAATTTCGAACCATACAACTATATTGATGAAATGGAAAGTTAAAATGGCAACGAACGATGACATGCGTCAACAGTTTTTAAACATGTATGTTCCTAAAATTTGGGATTTAGGATTGGTACTTCCCGATGCCAATTTAAAGAAAAACGAAGAGACAAAATTATGGGAATATACCGAACCAGATTGGGACGAATTTAAACGTGTTATCAATGGTGGAGGTCCTTGTAATGCAGAACGTTTGGCAGTTCGCAGAATGGCAGAAGAAAAAGGAAGATGGGTTAGAGCTGCTTTATTGAATAAATCAGAAAAATATGTAACTCCTTTAGCCTAGGGAATTGCAAAGATTACAAAAATTACAATGTTGGAAAGATTGAAGAATTACTAGGAATCAATTTTTTAATTTTTGTAATCTTTTCAACTTTGAAATATAAATAGAATGGCAAAAATAGAGACTTTTGAAGACTTAGAAATTTGGAATGAGGCTATTGATTTATATGTAGAAGTTTATTCAAAATGTGAAAACAGTAGTCTTAAAAATGATTTTTCTGCAAAAGACCAATTGAAAAGAGCTACACTTTCGATTTCAAATAATATAGCTGAAGGTTTTGAGTATGAAAACAATCTTCAATTTATGCGATTTTTGAGATATTCAAAAGGATCGGCAGGAGAAGTTAGAAGCATGATTCATGCGTTTTACAGAACTAAACAAATAGATGAAGCAACACATAAAAAACTAATAGAAGATGTAATTTTAATTTCCAAAAGCATAAAAAACTTTTTAAAATATTTAAGTAATCATAAACCTATAAAATAATTTTTCAACCTTGTAATCTTTCAATTTTTCAAAACCTTGTAATAACAACAAATGATAAATTCACTAGACCCTCGCATAGCGAGAGAAAAAATAAATGAAGACAATACCATTGCTCCATTAACTGAAATGGACAATTGGGAAACTTACGAAGTTTTTCACCAAAAAAAACGTGGCGAACAACATGAACATGTAGGAATAGTTCATGCTCCAAATAACGAAATGGCTTTACTTTTTGGTAAGGAACAATATGGCCGAAGAGGAATAAGCGTAAATATTTGGGTGGTAAAAACCAGCAATGTTTTTGCATCGGATTACGATGATGCCGATATTTTTGAAACAGTTCCAGACAAGCAATACCGTGAAGCAGGTGGCTATAAAGTAATGGAAATGATTAATAAATATAAGAAGGAAAACAAAGGATTATAAGATTAGAAATTTTCAAATTTTGTAATTTTCAAATTAACAATACAAAAAACATGAACGTAACAGCAATTAAAGAATTATTATATAAAATGGCTGATGATTTATTAATCATTGGTCATAGAAACAGTGAATGGACGGGTTTAGGTCCAATTTTAGAAGAGGACATTGCCTTTTCATCCATGGCGCAAGACAAGATAGGACAAGCAGGTGCATTGTTTGAAATTTTACACGAATTAGGCGAGGGTGAACCTGATACTGTAGCATTTATGCGCGATGCCAACAAAATGCATTGCTCTCAATTTGTAGAATTACCAAATGGCGAATACGACTTTTCTATCTTGCGTCATTTTCTATTTGACCATGCCGACCAATTGCGATTTGAAATGCTTGCCAATTCTAGCTTTGAGCCATTGGCTCAAGTAGCAAAAAAAATAAAAGGAGAATTAAAATACCATGTTTTTCATGCCAATACTTGGTTGGTAAAATTAGGTAATGGATCGGAAGAAAGTAAAGCCAGAATGCAAACTGCATTGAACGAAAGTTGGAATTACGCTCTAGGAATGTTTGAAGCAGGTGATTTTGAAAAAGAGTTGCAAAGCGAAAATATTTTTGAAGGTGAAGAAGCTTTGAAAACACGTTGGATGGCAAACATTACGCCTTTTATAGAAAAAGCAAATTTGAAAATTCCTGATACTAAATCTTGGGAACCAATATTAGGTGGACGCAAAGGTTATCATACCGAATATTTACAACAATTAGTAGAAGAAATGGGTGAAGTATTTCGCCTAGATCCAACTGCGCAGTGGTAAAAAATTCTAAATAAAAAAACCATTGTTAAGTTTAACAATGGCTTTTTTTGTGTCTAAAATTTACCAGTATTTTTCGCCACATAATTTGGCTAATTCAATTTTTGCCATGCATAATTGATATTCAAATTGCAACTTATTTATGGCGGCTCTTTGTATACCATTTGCTGCATAAGTTATGTCTAAATAAGTAGCAACGCCATTTTTAAAACGCGATTGTGTTAGGTTTAAAACTTCTTTTGCCGATTTTATTTGACTCTCGGTATTTTGTAACCTTTCTTTATTACTCTCTACATCAGTTATGGCTTGTTTGATGTCTTTTCTATAAATATTGTTTAAACTTTGCATGCTATACTCTGTTTGCTTAAGCAATTGTTGTGCTACATTAATTTGCGATCTGTTTTTTCCTCCTGAATATATAGGAACATTTAAACTTATTCCTGCCAAATAATTAAATCTGTTTTCTAAAATATCTGGTTGATAACCATTTCTGAAACCAGCGCTAGCCGTTGCATTTAAAGTAGGTGTAAGTTGGCGTTTATTATATTTCACCTCTAATTGTGCCTGTGTAATGCGTGTTTTAACCAAAGCATATTCGCTATTTTGACTTTCAACTAATTTTATATATTCTTCAACATTTCCATTCTTTATAGTAAAATCAAATTGACTTAATTGAACACTTTTTTTTCCAGTAGTAAACTCCAATAAATTGAATTGTTTTTGTAGTAAGTTTTGTAAATCAACTTTACGATTTTGTTCATAATCTATGCTCGCATCTATGTTGTATAAATCTACTTTTAAAGCATCACCATTGTTTAATTTACTTTGAATAATTTCTTTATTCTGTTTATAGTAATTTATTACACTATCCTGTATATTTACTGCAAGTTTTAAATAAACTATATAATAATATATTCCAGCTACTTGCGATGCCAATAATTGTTTATTATACTCCGTATTTTGTTTACTAAATTTCAATTCTTCTTTCGATTTTTCAATAACAGCTTTGAACCTTCCAAAATCAAGTAAAACATAATTTGCAGAAATATTTGCATTGAAATTATTATTGGGTTGGAACTGTAAGTTATTGGTAACCCCGGGTCCTGCAGGAAAAGCAACTTGACTAACTGGTGCTATGTAATTGTAATTAACTAAACCGCTAACGTTAGGCATGTAATTACTTTTTGTTACATTTATCCTTTCTTGGGCAATTTGCTCGTTCTGTTGAATCTCTCTCAACTTTGGGTTAAAAGTAAATGACTCATTAATTAAATTTTGCAATTCAGCATTTTGTTGAGCTCCAACATTCATTATGCTAGATAATAATGTAATAATAAATATATATTTTTTCATTTTTTTATGGATTAATGTGATTCTTCAGCAACTTTTGCAAGTGTTTCTTTATTGGTTTTTTGCGTACGCAGCATAAATAAAAATGGAATGGTAGCAATAAAAAATATGCTAATAAGTAAAAATGAATCAAGGTATGAAAGCAAATAAGCTTGCTTTGTAATGGCTCCATCTAAGCCTCTGTATGCAGCTTTCTGAGCATCTAACAAATTAAAACCCTTACTTAAAAATAATTGAATACTGTCTGTTATTCTTTGTATCATTTCTGGATCGTTAGCTGCAGTATTTGTTAGCAAATCTGTTCTGTGAATAGCAAATCTCTGTGTTACAAAAGTATTCATCATTGCAATTCCAAATGCACCGCCTAATTGCCTAAGCATATTGGTAAGTGCAATTCCCGATGGCATGTCTTTTGGCGCCAATCCAACTACAGCTTGATTAATAAGTGGAACGGTTAAGCATGCTGTGCCAACACCTCTAAATACTTGCGGAATAGCAAACCACATTTGGCCTGCTTCTATTGTAGCCAATGATGAGGTATAACCATGAAGAATAAAGGAAACAAATCCAATAATTACATATACAATTGGAGGAGTTCCTGAACCTAAGGTTTTACCTATTATAGGCATTAGAAACAATCCAATAATGGTGCCTGGAACAATTGAAAATCCAGCCTCAGTAGGTGTATACCCCATTATTCTTTGAACTAAAACCGGAAAAATAAAGATAGAACCAAAGAGCCCAAAACCACAAACAAAAGTTAGCACATTGCTAGCCACTAAATTTCGGTTTTTAAGTACTTTTAAATTAATGATGGGCAACGCTACATTTAATTGTCGCCATATAAAAGCACCTAAACCAATGATGGCGGTAAATGTTAAAATTCGAATGTTGGTATCTTCAAACCAATCTTCGGCTTGGCCTTTTTCTAAAACATATTGTAAAGAGCCAATACCTAAAACAAGCATTGCAATGGCAAAATAATCAATTTTTATAGCACTTCTATTGATGTTTAACTCATCTTCTTTTCTATCAATAAAAGTAATTGTAAGAACAGCCGCCAAAATTCCAAAAGGTATATTGATATCAAAAATTAAAGGCCATGAATAATTATCTACGATTAAACCCCCTAAAGTAGGACCAATGGTTGGTCCGAGCACAATTCCCATTCCAAAAATACCAGAGGCCATGGCTCTTTTTTTAGGTTCAAAAGCATCAAATAAAATTCCTTGTGAGGTAGATAGTAATGCTCCACCTCCAATTCCTTGAATAAAGCGCCAAGTTACCAAAACCCAAAGATTATTAGCATTACCACACATATAAGAAGCAATTGTAAAAATAATAATTGAAGTTAAATAATAATTTTTTCTTCCAAAATAACGCTGCAAAAAACCTGTCATTGGAATAATAATTACATTGGCTATGGCATAAGCAGTAACCACCCAAGAAGTATCTTCAATGGTGGCTCCTAAATTTCCACTAATTTGCGAAAGTGCTACGTTTACAATAGATGTGTCAATCAGCTCCATAATTGCAGCCGATATGGTTGTAAACACAATCATAGCACGAATAAGACCTGTTGGGTACATAAATGCTAGTTCGTTTTTATATCAACAGTAACGCTTAAACCAGCTTTTAAATATTGCTTTACTTCTGCCAAATTTTCAATTGATAATCGAACGGGAACACGTTGTGTAACTTTAACAAAATTTCCTGTTGCATTATCAGGAGGCAACAGCGTAAAACGTGCGCCTGTAGCATCGCTTAAGCTTGCAATCTTAGCTTTAATTTTCACATTTTCATACCCATCTAATTTTACTTCAGCTTCCATGCCTTCATGCAATTTCTCAATTTGAGTTTCTTTAAAATTAGCTGTAATCCAAAAAGTTTCATTATTTACTATCGTAAATAGCGATTGACCTGGTTGAACATATTGTCCAGGTTGTAAATTAGTTTTACCTAATTTACCATTAATTGGCGAGGTAATGATAGTATAACTTAAGCGTAAATTTGCGTTTTTTAATGCTGCTTTTTTAGCAATCATCAAAGCTTGTACTTTTTCAATTTGTGCATTATAGTTACTTATTTGTGATTCAGCAAAACTAATTTGATCTTGATTTGCATTTAATTGTTTTTGTGAAGTCTCAAAATTTGCTTTACTATCTTCTAATTGTTTTCGTGTTATTGAATTATCAGCTAATAAATTTTGATCACGTTCATAATCAGCCTTAGCTTTATTTAACCTTACTTTTTGAACATTTAAATTAGCCACAGCCACTTTACAATTTGCATTAGCACTCATTAGTTGAGCATTTGCTGTTGAAAAATCAGCTTGTGCAGAAAGCAAATCAGCTTGTGCTTGTTCTACAGCTATTTCATACTCACGGCTGTCAATTTTAACCAAGGTGCTTCCAGCAGATACCGTTTGATAATCCGATACATTTACTGAATCAATATAGCCAGCTAAGCGACTAACTATAGGAGTAGCATTAGTCTCTAGTTGTGCATTATCTGTACTTTCATGGGTAAATGAGAAATATAATTTAAATGAGCCATAAACTAGTAATGCTCCTACTATTACTCCAAAAATAATTAGAGGTGCTTTTTTCTTTTTTGGTTGTGTTGTATTTTCCATAATATTTTATGGTTTCAAAGTAAACCAAGTTGACTATAAAAGTCAAATTAGTTGACTAATTATTTTTTAAAAAAGTATATTTGTTTTTAAAATGGCAATAAAATGATGATTATAAAAGAAAAGCCAGCTGAAATAGACTCAAAAAATATTGGAAAACTAATTAATACTTGGAAGCGTTTTTTTGATGATTGGGCTTATGAACAACTTAATTTTCATGGGTATGATTATTTTAAAATGGGCTACATGCCATTTATAATGAACATTTCGAAAGATGGAAGTACCAATAACGATGTGGCCATGAAAGCCAAAGTTACCAAGCAGGCCATGAGTAAAGTAGTTAAAGAGCTTTTAGAACATAAATTGATAAAAATTGAAAAACACGAAACAGATGCCAGGGCATCACTTATTTTTTTAACTGTAAAAGGAAAAAATTTAATTCACGACACCAAAAGATGTGTAAATACCCTCAGTGGAGAATATGCAGAATTAGTGGGTGATAAAAATTATCAAATAATGATAGACTCAATGTTTAAAATTGTAAAGCATCACGAATCAAAAACACATAATAAAACTTTGCAATTTAAAAATATTTAAAAAATGATTACCGAAAAAGAAATATGGACTGCACTTGAAGTAGTTAAAGATCCTGAAATACCTACGTTAAGTATGGTAGATATGGGTATTATTACCAAAGTAGAAATTCGTGGCGAAAGCAATGTATACGTAGAAATGACGCCAACTTTTACTGGTTGTCCAGCATTAAAAATGATGGAAAACATGGTAGCTGACAGATTGAAAGAATTAGGCATTGAAACCATAGAAGTTAAAACCACTTTTGATACACCTTGGAACAGCAATAAACTAACTGAACGAGGTTTATTATGTTTGAAAAAACATGGTTTGGCTCCTCCTCCAAAACATGAAGGGGAAATTACAATGGAGCTTTTGGAACATTGTATTTGCCCGCATTGCGGTAGCATAAACACAGAAATGAAAACGCCTTTTGGTCCTACATTGTGCCGCAGCATGCATTACTGCCACGATTGTTTGCAAGCTTTTGAACAGTTTAAACCGGTGGTTTAAACAACAAAATTTCCATAAAAAAAATCAAAACAAAATGACACTTTGTTTTTTTTAAAAGAAAAATTGAACCACATAGACACATAGAAAACATAGCTTATAAACTATTTAAACTATGTATCTATGTGGTTTTTATTTTATTATTAATTACTACAATCCTAAAATTTTCCTATTTTCGTTTTTACATATATGCGTTTATACGAACAAAAAAAATGGTGGAAGCGTGCATTGGCAATCATTGCACTTTGTATAGGAATATTTTCAATTTGGTACACCACTAAATTAGTAAAACAGCTTTCTATTGAAGAAGAAAAAAAGATAAAATTATGGGCCAATGCTACGCAATCAATGGCAAAGGCAGAAGGTAATATTGATTTTATGTTGGATATAGTTACCGGAAATGAAACCATTCCAATTATTCTTACTGATGGAAATAACAACATCATTAGTTACAGAAATCTTGATTCCATTCAAGCAAAAGACACCGCTTTTTTAAACGACCAATTATTGGAAATGAAAAGCGAACATGAACCCATCAAAATAGTTTATGATGCCGAAAATGATTTTTACAATTTACTATACTATAAAAATTCTATTGTTCTTACCCAATTAAAGGCTTATCCTGCTATTCAATTAGCTTTAATTGGTTTCTTTGCCATTATGAGTTATTTGGCGCTAAGCAGCAGCCGCAGAGCCGAGCAAAACCAAGTTTGGGTGGGAATGAGCAAAGAAACAGCGCATCAATTAGGAACTCCTATTTCCTCATTAAATGAATGGATAAATTTGTTAAGAGAAACTCCAAAAGAAGAGCAAGGATATTTACTAGATGAACTTCAAAACGATACCAAAAGATTGGAGTTAATTACCGAACGATTTAGCAAAATAGGATCTGAGCCTATTTTAAAAGAAGAAAACATGGATTTGGTGGTTGAAAAATCAATGCAATACATGAAAACACGTGTTTCAAGTTTGGTAAATATTCATATTAACATAGCCAAACCTGGTAATTGGGCTAAAATAAATGTTCCATTATTTGATTGGGTATTAGAAAATTTAAGCAAAAATGCCATAGATGCGATGAACGGAAAAGGTGAGTTAAATATAAACATTAGCCACGATACTAAGTTTGTATATATTGACATTCACGATACCGGAAAAGGCATTCCAAAATCAAAATTCAATACAGTTTTCAAACCAGGATTTACCACCAAAAAACGTGGATGGGGACTTGGATTATCGCTGGTAAAACGAATAGTAGAAGGTTACCATAAAGGTAAAATATTTGTTAGAAACAGCGAAGCCGGAAAAGGAACTACCTTTAGAATTATGCTGCATGTAGCATAAAAAAAGCACCACTGAAACAGTGATGCTTTTAATTCTCAAACAAATATTTAAAAAGCGGTTTTGAGCCGCTTTTTATGTTTTTATTATTCTTATTTTATGATTACTAAACGTGTTGTTTTGCTTAACTCCGTTGTACTTACTTTCACAAAGTATATTCCTTGTGTAATATCAGCAGTGTTTAATGAAATTTCGTTCATTCCTGAACTAAATCTCATTGAGTTTGTAGCTCTAATTGTTTTACCAGTAATGTCAATTAAATCAATTTGAACATCGTTAGCATTTAATAAATCGAATGAAACAGTTACGTTTTCATTAGCAGGATTTGGATAAATAGCTATTTGATTCAGTGCTATATTTACTTCTTTCACATCGGTAGCAGTTACAGTTACAGTTTTAGTAATTGTATCAGCTAAAAATGCATTGCTTGCAATTAAACGAACGGTGTAAGTTCCGTTTGCAGCATAAGTGAATACTGGGTTTTTGGCCGATGAAGTATCAACGGTAGAAGTAGTAACTCCAAAATCCCAAGCATAAGTAGTAGCAGCACCTTTTTCATCGGTTGTGTTTGTGAAAGTAAACTCACGTGAACCAGCAGCAGTTCCTTGAACATAAGTAAAGTTTGCAGCAGGTTTATCAGATACTGAAACCACTACAGTTTTATTTACAAATGATGAATCAAAAGCATTTCTAGCAGTTAATTTAACGATAAAACTACCGTTTGTTGTAAATGTAAATGAAGGATTAGCTTGTGTTGATGAACCTAAACCACCAAAATCCCAACTGTAAGTAGTATTAATTCCTCTTGTGTTTGTTAAATTAGTAAAGTTATAAACTTTAGAATTTGGAACAGAAGGCGCATAAGTAAAATCTACTAAAGGTGATGAATTAAATGGAGTTTTACCTGTTGTAAAGTTAGAACCAGCATTAGCAACTGAAGCACTTGCAGGAGCATAGTTAGGGTTAGTATATAAATTAGGTCTAACTAAATTTACTTCGTTTGAAGTAGTGAAAGTATCAGTAGCATTTGAAACAACCCAAGCAGCAACAGCTGAAGAAGTTGTAACGGCAATTGTATCACTTGAAGATGCAATTTTACCAGCCCAACCTGAAGGAATTCCACCAATAATATTGTTTTTGAAAACAGCAGTTCCATTTTGGAAATGTGAGTTTGTTAAACGAGAATCAATTAATAAACCAGCATCAGGATAACCAGTCATAATAGAATTTACAACTGTTAAAGCAGAGTTTCTACGAATATGAGCCGCACGTCTGAAATTACTATTGATACTAGCAGTTTGACCTGTAAAGTAAGGACCAACTAAAGTTACGTTTGAGAAAATAGCAGCTGTTCTTGGAGAGTTAGTTGAACCATTTGCATCGTTATCGCTTTCAAATCCATTAGAACCACTTTGATCAGCATTTGAAGGAATACGAGCGCCTATTGCAAATTGAATTTGACCTCTAAATCCATTGTCAGAATCAAAATCATCGTCAATACCAGCATAAGCTACTAAATGTTTAGCATTTACTGTACCCCCAAACCACTCGTATGAGTCATCACCTGAGTATGAAACTTGAACGTTGTCAACTAAAGTTTTGCGACCAACTGAATAAAAAGTAATACCATTAATTTCAGAGTTAGCAGCAGTTGATAAAGGAATACCGGCAAATTCTACACGTGTATAAGTTAAAACACCAGAGCTATCTTCATCATCAGTTCCACCATGACGGCCATCAATTAAACCAGCACCTATAACAGGTTTCGCTATTCCGCCTTCAGCGGCAGCAGTATCACCTTGAGGTAAATTATGAACAGCTTTTCCTGTAAATACTAAACCACCCCAATTTCCAGGAGCTCTTAAACCAGCACCATTATTTGAAGTAAATACAATTGGCTCAGCCAAAGTACCACGAGCTATTAATTTTGCTCCACGAGCTATAATTAAAGTACCTTTACCTGTTCCTCTAATTACTGTTCCAGCTTCAATGGTTAAAGTAGCATTGTTAGTTACATATACATAACCATCGTTTAATAAATAAACTTTGTTTTTAGTCCAAGTTGTATTAGCAGTAATGTCACCACCATTTATAGTTACTGTTGGAGCAGGATAAACAGTATTATTAGGATCAAAATTAGTCCAACCTTTAGTCCAATCTTTAGTTGTATCAGCACTTAAAGCACCTCGGTAATTGGTATATTCAAAAAAGTTGTTTTGAGGAACTGTAATGGTAACACCTACTATTTTTGAAACGGAAATACTGTCGTATTGGTTTTTTGCTTTTAAAGTAACAGTATAAAAACCATTAGCTGGAAAAGTAAAACTAGCACTAGTTGAAGTTGAAGTATCTGTTGAAGATGAAGCAACACCAAAATCCCATGAATATGAAGTCGCAAAACCTTTTGTATTTGTTGTATTATTAAATATAAAATCTCTTGAAGCTGCATTTGCTTGAGCAAATGTAAAATCAGCCGTAGGTTTTACATTTACAACTATTGATTTTGAAGTAGTTGTTGAATCAAATTGATTTGTTACTTTTAAAGTAACAGTATAAGAACCACCAGCCGAGTAAGTAAATACAGGATTTATTGCTGAAGAAGTATCAGTAGTTGATGAAGAAACACCAAAATCCCAAGCATATTTTGAATTAAACCCTTTTGTATTAACAGTACTTGTAAAAGTATAAGCTAATAATACATTTGATGAAGTAAAATCAACAATAGGTTTTACATCATTTACATCATAAGGAGTTTTACCAGTATTGAAATTTGTACCTGCTTTTGCAACTGAATTGCTCATTGGAGCAAAATTAGGATTGGTATATATATTAGGTCTAACTAAATTTACTTCATTTGAAGTAGTGAAGGTATCAGTAGCATTTGCAACAACCCAAGCGGCAACAGCTGAAGAAGTTGTAACAGCAATTGTATCACTTGAAGATGCAATTTTACCAGCCCAACCTGAAGGAATTCCACCAATAATATTGTTTTTGAAAACAGCAGTTCCATTTTGAAAATGTGAGTTTGTTAAACGAGAATCAATTAATAAACCAGCATCAGGATAACCTGTCATGATAGAATTTACAACTGTTAAAGCCGAGTTTCTACGAATATGAGCAGCACGTCTGAAATTACTATTTATACTAGCAGTTTGTCCAACAAAATAAGGACCAACTAAAGTCATGTTTGAAAATACAGCACTTGTTCTAGGTATATTAGTTGAGCCATTTGCATCGTTATCGCTTTCAAATCCGTTAGAACCACTTTGATCTGCGTTTGAAGGAATACGTAAACCAATTCCAAATTGTATTAATCCTTTAAATCCATTATCAGTGTCAAAATCATCATCAATACCAGCGTAAGCTACTAAATGCTTACAATTTACAGCACCACCAAACCATTCGTATGAATCATCGCCTGAGTATGAAACTTGAACGTTGTCAACTAAAGTTTTGCGACCAACTGAATAAAAAGTAATACCATTAATTTCAGAGTTAGCAGCAGTTGATAAAGGAATACCAGCAAATTCTACACGTACATAAGTTAAAACTCCAGAACTATCATTGTCATCAGTTCCACCATGACGCCCGTCAACTAAACCAGAACCAGTAACAGGTTTTGCTATTCCACCTTCGGCAGCAGCAGTATCACCTTGTGGTAAATTATGAATTCCTTTTCCTGTTAATACTAATCCACCCCAATTTCCTGGAGCTCTTAAACCAGCACCATTATTTGAAGTAAATACAATTGGCTCTGCCAAAGTACCACGAGCAATAATTTTAGCACCTCTACAAATAATTAAAGTACCTTTTCCTTTTCCTCTAATTACGGTACCCGCTTCAATAGTTAATGTTGCATTGTTGGTTACATATACATAACCATCGTTTAATAAATAAACTTTGTTTTTTGTCCAAGTAGTGTTACTTGTAATGTCTCCACCATTTATTGTATCAGTAGTTGCTGAATAAACAGTGTTGTTGGGATCCCAGTTGGTCCAACCTTTTGTCCAATCCTTTGTAGAATCAGAATCAATTGCTCCTCTGTAATTAGTAGGAGTAAAAAAGTTACTTTGAGAAAATGCTACTAGCGTAAACATTGTCAAAAAAACAGATGTAATTAATTTTTTCATTTTTCTTATTTGTTTGTTTTAAGATTCTACAAAGGAACTTATGCATTGTTATCAAATATTAAACTCAATGTTATGTTAAAGTGAACTTCGTGTTTTTTTATTGTTACCAAAACCTTATGATATCTGATTTCTAATAACAAAAAAAGTGTCTTGAAAACTTCAAGACACTTTTTGAAAAAGAATAATATTTTAGTTTTTTTAAAATTTATAACTTAAATTTATTGAGTAAGATGAACCCACTTTAAAGTTCCAAATATCTTTGTCTTTACTTGAATCGTAAGAAGTATTTGCATCACCATTTTGATAAAAAATAATGTTTTGAGCTAATAAATCTCTAATTCCTAATCTAACATCTAACTTTTTGTAAAATGTTTTATTGATTTGTAAATCAATTACTGATCTTGGATTTTCCCAATAGCTAGCATATTCTATGTTTCCAACGTTAACAATGCGCTCACCAACTCTGTTAAATGATGCAGAAACGCCATAAGCTTTTTTAGTATTTGTATATTGTAAACTTCCATTTATTATATAAGGTGATTGACCTTGTAGAGGTCTAACTTTATCACCAGTAGCTAATACTTTGCTTACATCTACTTCTGATTTTATATAAGCCATATTACCTATAAAGTTTAAACCTTCTAAGAATTCATTTTTTGAATTAAATAATTGTCCAAAGTTTAGTTTATAATCTATTTCTATTCCGTATGTAAATGCTGATGTAACATTAGAATACCCCATTGTTTTTGGGCTTCCACCTTGTGTTAACGATTTTTCTATTGGATTTTCAAATTGTTTGTAAAACACAGAACCAGAAACTATTTGAGCCGGTGTTGGGTAAAACTCATATCTTAAATCGTAGTTATTAATTTTTGTTCTTTTTAATTGTTGGTTACCTTCTACTAATAAGTTGTCGTTAAAATCAAAAAACGAAAATGCTGCTAGTTCTCTAAACTCTGGACGTGAAACTGTTTGTGAATAAGATGCTCTTAAGTTTGATTTACTTGTTAATGCATAAACCAAATTCATAGATGGTAATATATCTATAACTGTAGTATCAATAATAAATGCTTCAGTTTTTCCTGTTACAAATGTATTTAATTTTTGGTTGTATGATTCTAATCTAGCACCCCAAACTGCTCTTAATTTTTTAGTTAATTTACTGTCAAATCTTACATAGCCAGCATATAAATTACTTGATGCTGTATAGGCGTCAGATGGTGAGGTAAGCTCTTTTAAAATCAAACCATTCATGTCAATATTATTACTCGAAAATATTTGATCTATCGGTAAACTTTTTAAACCAACTGGATTTTGGCCTGGAGCAAAAATATATCCTAATTGACGGGCGTTAAATATTCTATCTCTATATTGCGCATAGCCACCAAACTTTATTTCGTTTTTGAATTTTTTGATATTCAATGGTCTTGAAATATCTATACCAGCATTATAAATTTTATCATTTTGACTTGAGTAAAATCTTCCAGCTGCATCGGTTTGAGGAATTGAATTCAATGGTACTTCAAAAACTGCTAATTCATCACTTGCCGATTTTTGATATTTTACTCTTCTAAAATCAGGTGTTTCCCTGTTTAATCCACTGTAACCTAAAGTCCAATTTATTTTTGATTCAAACTTTTTTACAAAATGTTCACCACTTACTTGGTGGCTATTTAAAATGTTCTGAGTGTACCACATAGCATACGATTTCGAAACCGTTCCACCCGCCAAATCTTGTCCATTTCTAATAACTGTTTGATCATTAGAATTGATGTTTAACAAGTTTTTGAATGATATTTTATTATTTTTATTTTTTAAGCTAATATTCCATAAAAAACCATTTAAAGTATTGATGGTGTTTTGTTCATCATTATAATCATAAATTTTGCCATTATCATCATAATCTTTTCTGCTAATTTGTTGTGTAGTTGGTGTGTTTTGCATCGACATAGAAAAAACGCTTCCTAATTCTGAAGTTTTGAATTTCTTTAATTGACCCATGCTAAACTGAAAACTATAAGCAGGACGCATAGAAGCATTTTCATTTACTTTAAAGTTATTGTTAAATGGCTTTGCAATATTTACCATTCTTTTTACATCATCCAAAGTTTGAATATTATTTTGATAGCTCAACATTGTTTTGTTATCAGGTAAACTTCCTGGTAATTTTCTTGTTCCGTCATCTATTCCCAAAAAATCTGTTGAACCATTTACATTGGTATTAAATTTGTTAAAAGTTGTAAGGGTATTGATGCTTGTTCCAAACGATAAATTATAAAAGTTTTGATCTGGAATGTCTTTGGTTTTTATTAGAATTAATCCACCGGCAAATTCCCCACTTAAATCAGGAGTGGCCGATTTTACAATTACAATATTATCTAATAAGTTAGCAGGAAAAATATCAAAGGCAAATGCTTTTCTATCAGGTTCCGAACTTGGTAATGGCGAGCCATTAATAAAAGCGGCATTGTATCTATCTGGCAAGCCCCTAATAATTGCATATTTATTGTCTTGAATTGTAGCTCCGCTAACACGTTTTAATACATCACTTGTATTTCTATCTGGAGTTTTTCTAATGGTTTCTATCGATACGCCATCAGAAATTGTAGTTGCATTTTTTTGTTGAATTAACAATGCATTGGCGCTTTCTTTTTTTACTTCACCTCTAATTACAATATCGTCAAATCCCTTCGTAGATTCAATCATTGATATATTAATTGGAGTTACCTCTTTTGCTTTAACCTCTATTCCTGTTAAAACTTTTTTACTATAACCAATGTAACTTACTAGTAAATTATAGGTTCCTGGCTTTAAGTTCGACAAAGAGAATTTTCCTTCGTAGTCAGATGATGTAACAGTTACAGTTCCTTCAATGTTAACTTTAACACCAATCAAAACTTCACCAGATTTACTGTCAAACACTTTACCAGCAATTTTACCTGTTTGAGCAAAAGTAAAATTGGTAAAAATTGTAAATGTTAAGCAAAGTAAAAGAGACGCAATTATTTTTTTCATTATCAGTTATTTATTGTGCTGCAAAGAAAATATTCTACTCTTATGCCAATGTTAAGCATAAGTTATGTATAGGTTACTCAAATATTATGTAATTGTTAACAACAAAAAAGTCGGCTGATTTTCATCGGCCGACTTTTAAAAAATTGTTAGGTAATTATTATTTATTGCACTCCTACCAGTTCACAATCAAAAATTAGGGTGGCATTAGCCGGAATTGCTCCAGGAGCACCTTTTTCTCCATATGCTAATTCACTTGGAATGATAAAACGCATTTTATCGCCAACATGCATTAATTCTATTCCTTCTTCCCAACCTTTAATAACCATTCCTTTTCCTAATTGAAATTCTATTGGTTCACCGCGTTCCACTGATGAATCGAATTTTTTTCCATCCATTAAATATCCGGTGTAATGTACCGAAACATATTTTCCCTGTTGTGCTTTTTCACCTGTTCCAGATTCTACTTTTAAAAATCTTAAACCGCTTTGCATTTTAATAGTATCTAATCCTGTTACATCATATGGAACAGCAGCTTTTGGTGCCGGACTAGCAACAGCGTCTAATACTTCTACATCAAAAAACAAGGTAGCATTTGGAGGAATAACTCCACCCGCTCCATTTGCGCCATAACCTAAGTTTGAAGGAATGGTAAATGTTGCTTTATCGCCTATACTTAATAATTGAAAACCTTCATCCCAACCTGAAATTACTTGTCCGGTTCCAACTTTAAAACTAAAAGGTTGGTTTCTATCTTTTGAACTATCAAACTTTTTTCCATCTTCTAATGTACCAGTGTAATGAGCCGTTACTTTGTCGCCTTTAATTACTTGTTTGCCATTTCCTTTTTCAGTGATTTTTACTTTTAAACCACTGGCTGTTGTAAATTCATTATTTTCCATTTTTGTGTCTTCTCTTTTAACTTCTCCTACTACAGTTGATGTTTTTTTTGTAGGTTTAATTTTATTGGTAGTTTTTTTTGTTTTTGATTGCTGTGCAAACAATATGCTTACAGAACAAATTAAAACTAAGGTTATGCTATATTTTTTCATAAAAATTGAGGGGTTTTAGGTTAAAAATATTTTATTTTATATCAATGAGTTCTACATCAAAAATAATGCTTGTAAAAGGTGGAATCGGTCCATTACCATGTGAGCCATAAGCCAAATACCATGGAATAATAAAACGGCATTTTTCTCCAGTTTTCATTTGCCTTAATCCTTCATCCCAGCCTTTAATTACTTGATTCATTCCTACTACAAATTTAAAAGGTTCTCCTTTAATATTTTCATCAAAAACATCGCCTTCTATTAGCCAACCTTTATATTTTACCGAAACCATTGAACCATTTTTAGTCATTATTCCGGTAGGATTTGGCTTCAATATTTTATATCTTAAACCATTTTTAAGTTTTTTTACACCTTTTAAATTATCACAGTATTTTTTTAAACGCAGTGAATCAACTTTTATTAATGGCGTATTTTGTTCTCTTGATTTTTGCTCAATTTCATTTTGAGTTAGGGCCTCCTGAACATGAAAAAACAAATTTACAATAGATCCTTTTGCCACATAATCGGGCACAGGTGAACTGAAAGTTTTGTTGTAAAATGTATCAGCAATTATTTTAATTTCTATACTATCACCAGCATGTAATTTATAAAATATATTTTGTAATCCTGGCTGTTCGGTAGGAATATAAAAAGGTTTATCGCTACTTACACTGTTAAAAATTACGGTGTCTTCTATTGGATTATTTGCTTTTTTGGCTGTACCATATAAATCAGCTAATAAAATCATATTTGGGATTACTTTTGTCCCTTTTTCATTTTTACTAATAAATCTAAAAGCAGTGCCACCATCGGTTTTTATCCATGTTTGGGCATTGTTTGTTATTGAAATAATTAATAACGCAATGATGAAAGCTGATTTTTTCATTATTTAGTATTGGGTTTAATTTTCAATAATTTAACATCAAAAACCAAAGTTGTATTTGGTGGAATTGGTCCTGTTCCTTGCTCACCATAACCTAAGTCTGAAGGAATAATAAGTTTTGCTTCTTCACCTTCATGAAGCAACAAAATTCCTTCATCCCAACCAGCTATTACTTGACCTGTTCCTAATTTAAAACTAAACGGACTTTCTATATTTAAGTTTTCATCAAATTTTTTCCCGTCTAAAAACATTCCGGTATAATTCATTTGAACTTCATCACCTTTTTGAGGATAATTACCAGTAGTTGATTTAGTAATGATGTATTTTAAACCCGAAGCAGTTGTTTTAATGTCTTTATATTTGGCAAGCAGTGCATTTATTTCCGCTGAATCTTTACTAGCTCTTTTTATTTGCTCTGCTTGTTTAAGTATTTCTAATTCTTGTTGGTTGTATACATTTTCAACTTTTACTATAAAATGTATATAACTGTTTTGCTTTAAAAAAGGTGGTGCTGATTGTTTAAAACTATTTGTAAATAATGAATCAGCAAAAACATCCATTTCTAAACTATCATTTTTTCTTAGGGTTAAAAACACCTTACCTAATGTGGCCTCATCTGCAGGAATAAAATATGGATTGCCAGCGGCATAAGAACTGAATAAAATGGTATCTCTATTATCGGCTAATTTTCCTGTTCCAAACAAATGAATCATGAGTAATTCTCCTGATTTTACAGCTCTTTCTTGGCTATTTGTTTTTATAATTTTAAAGCTAATTGTTTTATTTGATACAGCACTTTTTTTAACAGGTTTTTTTCCTGTTTCAGGCTTCCCTTTTTGATTGGCACTGAATATTCCATTGCCAATCAGTTTATCAGTTTTAGCAATGGCCAAAACTGATAAACTTAAAAACAAGATGGTTAAAAACTTATATTTCATTATTTGTGATCAGCAGCCGCTGGTTTTGCAGGAGCTGGATTTATTTTCAATAATTTAACATCAAAAATAAGTGTTGAGTTAGGAGGAATTGGCCCGCCACCTTGCTCTCCATAAGCCAAACGAGCAGGAATAATAAACTTAGCTTCTTCGCCTTCATGTAATAACATCACTGCTTCGTCCCAACCTGCTATTACTTGACGCATGCCAGCTGTAAATTTAAAAGGAGTTGCTGCATTTTGGTTTTCATCAAACTTAGTTCCATTTAATAAAAGTCCAGTATAAAGCATTTCTACTTCTTGTCCCAATTTAGGCATTTTACCTGAGCTTGGTTTTGTAATTACATATTTTAAACCAGAAGCGGTAGTTTGAACACCAGTTAAACTAGCCAAATAAGAAGTTGCAGCTAATGAATCGGCTAAAACTGCTTTTGCTTTTTCTTCGCTACGCATGGTTTCTAATTCACTTTGGTTATATACATTTTCTACTTTTACGTAAAAATGAATGTTTCCACCTGGTTTTAAAAAACCTGGAGCAGGCTGACCAAAACTTTTTAAGAATAAGCTATCAGCACTTACAGTAAATTCAGCGCTATCGCCTTTATGTAACATCATAAACACATCTTTTAAAGTAGTTTCATCAGCAGGAATAAAATATGCTTTACCCATTTTATATGAATTAAACACAGTGGTATCTTTTCCTCCTAATGAATCTGCAAGTGGACATAATCCAACCATTTGAATCATCATTAAATCACCTTTTGTAATTAAGCGTGCAGTGTCTGAACTTTCTATAATTCTATATGACATTCCACCTTCAGTAGTTTGCATTTTTTTGCCACAGCTACTTACTCCAAACATGGCTAACGCAGCCGTAATCATTACTAATTTTCTCATTTTATTTTTATTTATTTATTTTCTTTTATTTTAAATATGCTGCGTATTCCTTGATCGCATCTTTCAATTTAATTTCTATGTTTTCTAAAGTATCTTTACTTTCACCACCGGCCGCACTAAAATGTCCGCCACCGTTAAAATATTTCCTTGCAAATTCATTAGCAGGGAAATTGCCTTTGGCTCTAAAACTCATTTTTCGTGCAGAGGTTCTATCCACTACTAATATTGAAAACTTAATTCCTTCTATTGATAAACCGTAGTTTACCAAACCTTCAGAATCACCAACAATAATATTATATTTTTCTAAATCTTCTGCAGAAACTAAAATAATTACTGTTTTATACTCTCGTAATATTTGCATTCTTTCATTTAAACAGAAACCAATAAAACGAGTTCTGTTCTCTGAATAATGGTCGTAAATATTTTCAAAAATTAAGTTGCTTTCAGCCCCTTTTTCTAATAATTCGGCTGCAACTCTGTGTGTAGTTGGGGTGGTACTTCCATGTTTAAATGAAGCGGTGTCGGTCATAATTCCAGCATATAAACACGATGCAATTTCTTTGTTCACCAAATGTTCAAATTGTAAAGTTTGAATGAACCAATAAATTAGTTCGCAAGTGCTACTGGCTTTGCTGGTCCATAATCTATAATCATCAAAATTTTCAGGTTCTAAATGATGGTCTATCATTACTTTTTTAGCCAATGATTTTGCCACTAAATCGCCCAAAAGATTGATTCTTTTTAATGCGTTAAAATCTAAACAAAATATAAAATCGGCATCAGCAACCATTTGAGTAGCTAATTCAGTTTCTTCTTCAAAATTGATAACCGTTTTTTCGCCTGGCATCCAATTTAAAAATACACCATAATCGGTTGGAGTAATTACTTGAGAGGTGATGTTCAGTTGCAACAAAAAATTATATAAACCTAAGCTAGAACCAAGCGCATCGGCATCGGGCTTATGGTGTGTAGTAATTACTATTTTAGGTTTTGTGTTGGCTAGTAATAAAGGTTTTAGCTCAGCTATATTATTCATTCAATTTTTTGTAAAGCAGCGCAAATGTCGTTAAAAACCAATCAAAAACAAGGTGATTTGTAACACTTATTCAATAATTATAAATGGAAGTCTATTTTTTAGTAGTTTTTAAGAACATAAACCTATAAAACCTTATATTTTCATATAATTGAAAATAAAATTTAAAGCTTGTCAGCATTTTTATCCCAAACATTTTATAATATTGAAATATGAAAAAGTGTCAATTACTGTTTGTATTTGTTCTTTTGCTTTGCAATTTTTTTGCTCAAGCACAAAACATTATTTTGATTTCGAAAGATAAAAACGAAAACATAAAAAAGTGGATTTTGCAAAGTGACAGCGGTATAATTACCAAAGAGTTTTATTTTCTTTCTCCCGATTCGCAGCAATTTTTTTTAAAACATTGTAATGGAATTGTTATTGGTGGTGGTGAAGATATTAACCCAAATTTGTACCAAGCAGCTGACCAAATGAACGATTGTGGTAAAATAGATAATTACCGCGATAGCATTGAATATGTTTTGATAAAGCATGCTTTAAAAAGAAAAATACCAATACTTGGAATTTGCCGAGGGCAACAAATACTAAACGTAGCTACTGGTGGAAGTTTAATTGTAGATATTCCAAAAGCCATCAAATCGGATTTGAAACATGCTCAATTTGGAATTGATTCTGCACATTGGGTTTTTGTAAATGATGAATCGTGGTTAAAAACCACAATGAACTTGGATAGTTTAATGGTTAATAGTTCTCACCATCAAGCGGTAAAAAAAGTTTCACCAAAATTTAAAATAACAGCTAAAAGCAGTGATGGGATTATAGAAGCCATTGAATGGAAAAATAATTCACATCCTTTTGCTGCTGCAATTCAGTGGCATCCTGAAAGATTATTTAACAAGGCATCCAATCAATTAAGTCAATCCTTTGTTAGGAAAGCAAAAACCAATTTGAGGTATAAATAAAAAATTGCTTAATTATTTCTTTGCAATTTTATAAAACAGCAACTGACCTAATATAATTAATAATACGGTAAATAATGTGCTGAAGAAAATGCGTGCAAGTGTAGAAAAGAATTGGCTAAAAGAAAACGCTTCTAAGAAAAACAGCATAAAATGATGAATAAATACCAATACTAGCGCATAAATCAAAAATCCAATTGGTCCTTTTGTACTTACACTGGGTTTAATTGGTGCATTCTGATCGTCTTTATTGGTGCTAAACATAATATAAAATCTGCGCGAATAACCCATTAAAACTGTTGCTGCAATATGTGGGCCAGGTAAACTGCTAAAAGAATCCATGGTCATACCTATTAATAAACTTAAAACCAACACTACCCAAGGTTTTGTATTATAAGGTAAACTTAAAATAAAAGCTATATAAATATATGGATTAACATAGGTGCTTAAATCAATATTATTAATAATAGCAATTTGAAAAAACACCAACAATACAAATCTTAACAAGTAATTAAGCGTATCTAATATCATTGTTTTGCCTCCTCTTCTAAAGCTTTAGTTTCGGCAGCATGCTGACTTTCTTTGAATAAATTTCTTACCACATACACATTTTTTAAACGGCTAAATGGAGTGTGAATTAATATAGTAATATCGTAGTCGTTTTTTTCAGGATTACGGTCTATCTTTACAATTTTACCAATTGGAATTTCCTCAGGATAGGAAGCAGATTGAGCGGTAGAAACCACTTCATCGCCAACTGCCACGGGAACATATGTATTTACTTTACTCAACTGAGCAAACAAGGAATTACTTCCATCCCAAGTTATTGAACCAATATCACCTGTTTTTTTAATTTTTGCACCAGTGCTACTTTTGCTATTTAGCACCGATTGAACCAAACTATAATAAGGAGTTACTTGCCATACAATTCCAACAACTCCGTCTGGACAAATTACTCCGTCAAAACGTTTAACGCCATGAAATGCGCCTTTGTCAATGGTAATAAAATTATTGCGTTTGCTTATTGAATTATTAACTACTTGAGCCGAAATGTAAACATACTGTTGCTTAAAAAGAGTGTCATTGATTTCGGTTTTGGTAATACCATTTTGATAAAATGATTGCAATGATTGCGTGCGCAATCGAGCATTTTCTAATTGTAAGCTGTCGTTTAAAGTTTTTAAATTAAAATAACCAGTTGTACTATTCATGGTATTAAAAATAGCGGAACTGGTGCTAGAAGTATAATTTAAAAAGCTTGCTTGTTGGTAATTATTAAATCGAAATAATACAATTAACGCAAAAAATTCAAATGCCAAAAACATAAAAAATACATAATACTTATATATAAAAAATACTAGGTTCTTCATGTTTTTTTCTTAGCCATTGATTCCTTTCAAAAGCTATTTTGTTTTTGGGTTTGTTATTTGTTTGAAATAATTTTTTTTAAATTAATGTTATTTGTTAAAAGCTAAGTCATTAAGAACTTATAGCTTTTCAAGTTTTTAAGTGCCATACCAGTTCCTCTAACTACTGCTCTTAAAGGATCTTCAGCTACATGCACAGGCAATTTAGTTTTAGCAGAAATTCTTTTATCAAGCCCACGAAGCAAAGCCCCGCCACCAGTTAAATATAAACCAGTTGAATAAATATCGGCAGAAAGTTCAGGAGGGGTTAACTCCAAAGCACGCAGAATAGCCTCTTCAATTTTTGAAATTGATTTATCTAAAGCTGCTGCAATTTCTGAATAACTTACACTAATTTGTTTTGGAATTCCTGTCATTAAATCGCGGCCATTTACGGCATAATCTTGTGGAGGATTTTCCAATTCACTCAAAGCAGAACCCACTTCTATTTTTATTCTTTCAGCAGTTCTTTCACCAACTAATAAATTATGTTGTCTGCGCATATAATCTAAAATATCGTCAGTAAATTCATCTCCAGCCACTCGAATTGATTGGTCACAAACAATACCAGCTAAAGCTATCACCGCAATTTCTGTAGTTCCACCACCAATATCAATAATCATATTTCCCATTGGTTCAAAAACGTCAATTCCAATACCAATTGCAGCGGCCATAGGTTCATGGATTAAGTATACTTCTTTTGCACCAGCACGTTCAGCACTATCCTTTACCGCACGTTTTTCTACTTCTGTAATTCCTGAAGGAATACAAATAACCATGCGTTGTTGAGGTTTTACAAATTTATTGGTTTGAGGAATCATGCCAATTAATCCACGAATCATGTGTTCGGCTGCTTGAAAATCGGCAATTACACCGTCTTTTAATGGTCTAATTGTTTTTATATCTTCATGCACTTTACCATGCATTTGTTGGGCAGTACTTCCCACTGCTATCACATTTCCATTTCTTCTGTTGATGGCGATAATTGATGGCTCATCAACTACAACTTGGTCTTTGTGAATGATTAAGGTATTTGCTGTTCCTAAATCAATAGCTAAATCTTGTGTTAAAAAACTTAATAGGCCCATTTATGCTGTTTTTTTCTGTTATAAGTTGGAAGTATAATGATTTAAAAATTTTTTATTTTATTTAAAACGGTGCAATTTAACAAAATTGCACACAAAATTTTTTATGTTTTTAAATTTTTTCAAATTTTTTTCACAACATCATTTCAACACTTTTATTTTATAATTAAGCTTTAGTTTTTACCACTCAACAATTTTATGGTCAATTTCAACATTTTTCAGGATGATAATCTTTCTTTTTTATGCTTTATTGCAACCCTTATTTACAAAAAGTATGAATATTAAAAATATCAAAAAAGTTTATTTAGTAGTTGCCTTAGGCTTTATTTTTTCAAATGTAAATGCACAGAAAAAAGCACCTGATAATTGGTTTAATTTAGATTACAAAAAAGACAAAGTTTATGGTGTAAGCACCGAAAAAACGTATACTGATTTATTGAAAAATAAAAAGTCGAAGACAGTTATTGTTGCTGTTATTGACGGTGGAACTGAAGTTACACATGATGACTTAAAAAGTATTATTTGGACCAATACTAATGATGACAATATTAATGGGAAAGATGACGATAAAAATGGATATGTTGATGACAATAATGGATGGAATTATATTGGCGGTTTGGACAGCAATGTAAAAGAAGATAATTTGGAAGTTACCCGCGTATATGCCATGTATTATGAAAAATTTAATGGCTTAAAAGCCAATGAAGTTGCATATAACGATAAAGAATCATTTGAATTATTTAAAAAAGCAGAAAAGATTTATTTGAAAAAATTTGATGAGGCTACCAAAATGTCTTTAATTTATAGTCAAATAGAAGAAAGCATTATAAAATTGAAAGATTTTGTAAAATCAGACATGCCAACTGAAAAAGAATTAAAAGCATTTCCTGTTACTAATATGTTTGATGGTTTGGCAGTAAAAAACGTTTCAATGGCAGTAAAAAGAAAACAACCTATATCTAATTTGTTGGAGGGTTTAAAAGGAGCAAAGGAACATTTTAAAACGCAATTAGCATTTCAACTAAACAAAGAATTTAACAGCAGAAAATATATTGGAGATAACTACAGCAATGTAACTGAAAAAAATTATGGCAACAACCGAGTGAGTAGTCCTGGTGGAGATCACGGAACACACGTAGCAGGAATTATAGCCGCTGTTAGAAACAATAATTTAGGAATAAAAGGTGTTTCAGACAACACTAAAATAATGGTTTTACGCGTAGTTCCTGATGGGGATGAACGTGATAAAGACATTGCAAATTCAATCAGATATGCAGCCGATAACGGTGCCAAAATTATAAACATGAGTTTTGGGAAAGCACTTTCGCCAAACAAAAAAGAGGTAGATGAAGCCGTAAAATATGCTATTAGTAAAGATGTTTTGTTAATTCATGCAGCTGGAAATGATAATAACAATACCGATACCATTGAAAATTATCCAACGCCTAGGTATTTTAACAGCAAAGAAAAAGCTACAAGTTGGATAGAAGTTGGCGCAAGCACTTGGATGAAAAAGAAAAACTTAACAGCACCTTTTAGTAATTACGGCAAACAAACAGTAGATGTTTTTGCTCCTGGATTTGATATTTATTCCACTATTTCTGAAAATAAATATGCTTCATTTAGTGGTACAAGCATGGCAGCACCAGTAGTAGCTGGAGTTGCAGCGGTATTACGTTCATATTTTCCTGAAATAACAGCAGCCCAAACCAAGTCGTTAATTATAGAATCAGCTATCAAATATAACAAGAAAGTATTTATTCCTGGTACCAATACTAAAGCCATGCTTAGCGATATATCGGTAACAGGTGGATTGGTTAATTTGTATCAAGCGGTGGAATTAGGAATTGCTAAAGGTTATAAAATGATTGATTAATAATTGGGTAAAACAATAATTGGAAAATTAAATTAAAACGGGAATTACCAATAGATTATTAGTAATAAAATTAACATGAAAAACATTATTAGAACAATATTTTTTATAACATTAGGTATTTTGTTTGTGTACACCATTTATTATTTGTACAATAAAAATCAAGAAAAGCCAACGGTTTATAAAACCATACAAGCATTTGAAACCGATATAGTCAAAAAAACATTGGCAACAGGAAGTATTGTTCCTCGCAGAGAAATAAATATTAAGCCTCAAGTTTCGGGAATTATTGAAAAAATATTTGTGATTGCGGGCACGCATGTTAGCAAAGGCGATATGATTGCACGCATTAAAATTATTCCAAACATGATTAATTTGGCCAACGCTGAAAGCAGAATTACCCGCGCTAAATTGGCTTTAGAAAATGCAAAAATTGATTTTGATAGGAATCAAAAAATGTTTGATCAAAAAATGATTTCATTGTCGGAATTTCAACCTTTTGCTTTGGCATATAAAAGTACAAAAGAAGAACTAGATGCAGCTGAAAATAACATGGCTTTAATCAAAGAAGGAGTTAGTAAATTGGGAGGAAAAGTTACCAATACCATTGTGCGAAGCACCATTGATGGAATGATTTTGGATATTCCTGTTAAAGAGGGCGGGAGTGTAATAGAAAGTAATAACTTTAATGAAGGTACAACCATTGCTTCCATTGCCGATATGGGTGAAATGATTTTTGACGGGAAAGTAGATGAAAGTGAAGTGGGTAAAATTAAACCAGGAATGGATTTAATACTCACCATTGGCGCATTAGATACTGTAAAATTCAATGCCAATTTAGAATATATAGCTCCAAAAGGAATCAAAGAAAATGGTGCCATTCAGTTTCAAATAAAGGCAAAAGTAAATTTACAAAAAGGCATGTTTTTGCGAGCTGGCTATAGCAGTACCGCTGATATTGTTTTGGCTAAAAAAGATAAAGTTTTAGCTTTACCAGAAGGTGTTTTGCAGTTTGAAAACGAAAAAACATTTGTGGATGTAGAAACTGCACCTCAAGTTTTTGAAAAACGATTTTTACAAACTGGATTAAGCGATGGAATTAACATTGAAATTTTAAGTGGTATTAACAAAACTGATAAAATTAAAGACCCAAATGTAGAAACGGTAGAGTAATTTGTTATACAACCATTTTGCTCTTTATAATGTCTAATAGGAAAATAGATAAGATGAATAAATTCTCTGTGAAAATAGTGCTGTTTACATTATTAATTGTAACACATTCATGTACCAAAGACCACCAAGTTTGTAATGGAAATGTGGAAATAAAAGACACCAATCACTTAGTGGATATTAGTGTATTAAAAGAAGTTCCCGCTATGCTTGATACTTTAGCCAAATACCCAGAACTGAAAGTAACATCTATTATTAATGACCAATACCAAACAGGAATGACCTGTAATTATTACTTTAAAGGATTAATATGTTTTGGTGCCAGTTATAGTTTGAATAGAAGTAAAAGAGAAAATTACTGGTTCTGTCAAGATAATAGACCAAAAGTAGTTATTTCAACTAATTTGGATAAAAAAATTGAATATCAAAAAGCGCTTGAAATTGCTAAAAAAGAAATAGATTTTAAAAATAGTTGTTTGTCATACCAACTTGGTTTTTATTATGCTGACACAAGTGCAATAGAAACACCAACCAGTTATAAATTAGTTTGGAATGTAAAAAGTATAGGTGGCAGTGCATATGTTGTTTTAGATGCCAAAAGCGGATTTGTTTATTCCAAATTTGATGGTGTTTTCCAATAGATTTTTTTATCAAAACTTAGGAACAAACACCAAAGCAGCAATTATTACTGAAACAATAGAAGCAACTAAAACGCCTGCTGCTGCTAAGTCTTTTACTAATCCAGCTTTTTGGTGGTTTTGCGGATGCAGCAAATCAACCAATTTTTCAATGGAAGTATTTAATGCCTCAGCAGTAATTACCAAAGCAATTGCAAAGCATAAAAACAGCCATTCTTTTTGGTCTACTTTAAAATAAAATCCAGCAATAATTACCACAATGGTGGCTATTAAATGAACCTGTGCATTGGCTTCGTTTTTAAACAACCAAAATAAGCCTTTAAAAGCTGGAATAAAGGATAAAATTCGTTTTTTAATAAATTGGATCATTGTTTTCTTTCCTCTTTTTATGGTTCCAATTAATTATTTCGCCTAACCAAGCAATAGGAGTTAAGCGCTTACGTTTTTTCAAACCAAATTTTTTGATGCTATATTTTTTGATGTGATCAATGCTATCATCTACGGAATCGGTTACTAATAAATGGCGCAAATCATCTTTTGAAACGGTTCCTTTTTCCACCATGTCATTGATTAATTCAATCAAATTTTTCCAATATTCAGTACCAAATATAATTACTGGAAATTCGTTCATTTTTCCTGTTTGAATTAAAGTCAATGCTTCAAAAAGTTCGTCCATGGTTCCCCATCCACCAGGCATAATAACAAAAGCATAAGAGTACTTTAAAAGCAAAGTTTTTCGCACAAAAAAGTACCTGAACTCCACTGATTTTTGCACATAAGGATTTTCATGTTGTTCATGCGGTAAAACGATGTTACAACCAACTGAACGCCCACCTGCTTCAAAAGCACCTTTGTTTGCAGCTTCCATAATTCCTGGTCCGCCACCGGTTAAAACTGTAAAACCTAATTTACTAATTTTGGCACCCATTTCTACTGCTTGTTGGTAATAAAAATCTTCCGGTTTAAAACGAGCACTTCCAAAAACAGTAACACATGGACCCACAAAATGCAGAGACCTAAACCCTTTTAAAAATTCAAAAAGAACTTTTACAGAAAAAAGTAATTCCTTTCTTCTACTCCTTGGCCCTTCTAAAAACATACGTTCACTGTTTAAATAATGAGCACGTAGTTCCGTTATACTTTTCTTTGCCATGATTTTAATTAAAAAGACCATGGTCCATAGACTATGGACCATGGTCTAGTTTATAAGTTTCCTCTATTTGCTTGTTCGCGTTCTATGGCTTCAAATAAGGCTTTAAAGTTCCCTTTACCAAAACTTTTTGCACCTTTACGTTGAATAATTTCATAAAACATGGTTGGTCTATCTTCTACAGGTTTGGTAAATAATTGTAGTAAATAACCTTCATCATCTCTATCCACCAATATACCTAATTCTTTGAGTGGTTCTATGTCTTCTTCAATGGGTCCTACACGGTCTAATAAGTCATCGTAATAGCTATTTGGAACTTTTAAAAACTCTACACCACGCGCCATTAATTGCTTAACAGTTGAAACAATATCGAGCGTTGCAATGGCTACGTGTTGCACCCCTTCGCCTTCGTAAAATTCTAAATATTCTTCTACCTGGCTTTTCCTTTTTCCCTCGGCAGGCTCATTAATTGGAAACTTTACATAACCATTTCCGTTGCTCATTACCTTGCTCATTAAAGCAGAATATTCAGTGCTAATGTCATTGTCGTCAAATGAAAGAATGTTTTTGAAACCCATTACATTTTCGTAAAACGAAACCCACGGATTCATTTGATTCCAATCAACATTTCCCACACAATGGTCTACATATAACAAACCAGTTGGCTCAGGATTATAAACCGATTTCCACTCTACAAAACCAGGCATAAATACGCCATTATAATTTTTACGTTCAATGAACAAATGTTCTACCTCGCCATAAGTTTTTATTCCACTCATGCGAACTTCGCCATTTGCATCGCTTAAAGTTTTTGGCGCTAAACACGAAACACCACCACGTTTGGTAGTTTGCTCGTGCGCATCGTATGCATCATCAACCATTAAGGCCAATACTTTTACGCCATCACCGTGTTTTTTATGGTGCTCCGCAATGGGAGAATCAGAGTGCAAAGGAGTTGTAAGCATTAAGCGCATTTTGTTTTGCACCAATACATAACTTACTCGGTCTTTTACACCCGTTTCAGGACCAGCATAAGCCAAGCTTTGGAACCCAAATGCAGTTTTATAATAATGTGCTGCTTGCTTTGCATTTCCCACGTATAACTCTACATAATCGGTTCCGTGTAAAGGTAAAAAATCACTAGTTTTGGGTAACATCTCGTTTGTTTGTTTAGTATTCATTTGTTTATTTTATTCTTCTTTTAGATTAAATCTTTCCTAGTTTTATATAAACCAAAAGACTTGATTTAATTTTTTTATAATTGGTGGATTTTATAAATTTATAGACATATACATTTCTTCATTTTTAAAATCAGAATTGCTTAAATCATTATTATATAGATCTAATAAAGGGAATATCATATCCCAATTTGCTCCCCATACTATATTTCCTTCTACTAATTTAAATTTCTTAAAGTTTTCTATCTTTTTATATTCAGGATAAGCAGGATAGTTGTTTACAAAGCTTTCAAAATCAACTTTGTTTATTTTACCATCGGCAAAAACCAATTCAATCAAGAAATTGTTTAAATATTTTGCTTTTATAATTTGATAGCTCATATTTATATTTTTTTAGTAATTTTTTCAACATTTATTTTTTTACCCATTACAAAAAACTCCGTCCATTTTATACAGATATCGTGATGATGGATTTTTATTAAATTAACAGCATCATTTATTTCACTATTTGCCAATACTTCTCTCCCAGAAATTTTCTTAACTTCTATTTTCACTAAAACACCCGCTTCATAAATCAAATCAAATCAAATTTCATTTCACATTCAGCTTTGCTAACATGAACATGAATTGGTAAATGTTCGTTTGAATAAAAGAAAAAAATCAAACCGAAATACTCGTAAATTTTAGGCATGTAATGAATTTTTTATGAGTTCAAATTTAATAATAAATAGTATTCAATTCAATTTTCTTATTGTTATGGTAAATACTATCTAAGCGAGTATAGCCTCCATTGCATGGTTCACCATTTCCTGAAAAATATGTACTAAAAGGAATTAGCGTATCAAAATTATGAATAGAATCAAAACTAAACAGAATGGTATCTCCTCTAGAAAAGTTAAAGTTAATCGAAGAGTCTGAAGAATATTTGTATACTATAAACTTAATTGTTTTAACTGAATGAAGGTTTTTAAACTCAATGGAGTCATAAACCTGGCAAGCAGCTTTATTAGTTAATTGATCAATAATTTTTAAACTAAAATTGGGTATAATTGGTGATATGTTACAAGGTCCAACTTTTTCCTTGCAGCCCAATACTGATAATAATAAGATTA
>CANGGG010000018.1 GCA_947453415.1 Bacteroidota bacterium
ACGCTCACTTCCATGGCATTTAAATTTGCAATCCGCATCATTTCAGTTCCTGCCATTTGCGATGTTCCAACCACGCGTTCTCCTTTTTCTACTTTTAAACTTGAAACTATTCCACTTACAGGAGCAAATATTTCGGTTCTGGTCAAATTCTTTTTGCTTTCTTTTAAACTGGCTTCAAAACTTTTTACGGTAAATTCAGCACCAATAACGTTTTGTTTGATGGCATCAACTTCGGCTTTGGCGTTTTTATAACTAGAAGTAGCCGTTTCTATTTCGGCTTCACTGATTAACTTTTGATCTGCCATTTTTTTGGATCTATTGTATTGTTTTTCTATTTCAGCAAATCGAGCTTCAGCTTGTGTTAATCGTGCTTTAGTAGTTGCTGAATTTGCTTTTGCATTGCTTAACGAAGCACTACTTCTGTCCAATGCCGATGCATATAATTCTGGATCTATTCGGGCTAATAACTGACCAACAGTTACCGAGTCACCTTCTTTTACATATAATTCTCTGATCTCGCCACTTACGTCCGAACTAATTTTTACTTCCGTTTCAGGTTGAATTTTCCCATTGGCACTTACTGTTTCTATCACCGTTTTTATTTCGGCTACAGCCATACTAACCCTGGTTTCGTCTTTGCCACCAAACCAGCCTTTTTTCTTTCCAACTACTGCTATAATGATTAATATTACAACTGCTACACCAAGCCAAATGAATAGTTTATTGTTTAATTTTTTCATGAATTATTTATTTAAAAAAAGCCACCAGTTTCCATACCAATGAAGGCCGAAAATTACATTTATTTTATTATAATATTTATTACCTAAATACTATTTTTATAAACGGTACAAAATGTTGGAATTTAAAGGGATTTTGGTAGGTGAGGAAATAATTTACTATTTAAAGTTTTGACGTAAAACGTCATTAAAATAAATTTGATGGAGATGCAATAATGAAAGTGGTGGATTTATAAAAAGTAAAAATAAATAACAACTAATGATTAATCCCAAGGACTTTTAGGCTTTTCTTCATCCCAAGGACTTGTATTACTGTTGTTATTATTATTAGAGTTGTCAATATAAATTTCAATTTTTTTATCAAATTCCCAACAGTAAAAAGCCATTGGAATTAAATAAACAGTAATTACCGCAACTGCAAATTTTAAACTATTGAAATCTCTCGAAATTGTTTCTTTTGCAATAATTTTTCCTTTTACATCTTTTATTTCAATTGTTTTTTTTTGAGGCATTCCAGACCTTTGTATTTTTATTTTATCATTGGTCATTCCTTTGTATTGATTATCAATAAAAACTGAATACGGACGACTGTTACCAGTTACTTTAATCAACGAAGTACCGCAGGAAGAAAGTAAAATTAAAAATACAGAAAAATATATAAGTTTAGTTTTCATTATCTTCTAAATAATATTTCCAAGCGCATTAAAATACCAGTAGATGTACCATAGTTTTTTTGATTATAATTACTACTTAATGGATCGTAATAAGATCCTTTTACATCATAAAACCCTTGCATTAAATTGGCTGATAAACGAACAGAAACTGAAGAGGTTCTGTTAAAAATATAACCACCACCAGCTAATACCATAATGCCATAGCCGGAAGCTGTTGAACTGTAATAATAGGATTGATTATTGTTACTAATTTCAAAACTTGTTCTGCTTAAAGAAGCGCCTCCACCCACAAAAGCAGTATTACTTTTTTTAGACAATGGTTTGTTCATTTCCAAGGCTAAACTTAACATATCATAATTTGAGTTAAAACACCAAGATGGCTTGATATCAAAAATATAATCACGTGCATCAAAACTCCAAGCCAAACTAAGCCCAGATAGTTGTGCAGAATTGTTAAAATCAAAACCATGCATTAAAAGTGGCATGGCACATAAGCCAATTCCAAAGTTATTATTGCTTTCTTTTTGTTTTAATTGTTGAGTTTCTTGATTGGTAACTGAATAAATATCATCTGATGTAGTAGCTTTATTTTCTGTTCCTATATTTTGACCTATTCTTTGTAAAATAGGGTCTAAATCATCTGGTGTAAAAGCTTTTAATTGGTCGAACCAAACTTTTTTACCTGTTTCAGTTTCAAATAAATTGATGTTTACAATTACGTTTTCACCTAATCGGTTTAAAGATCCAATGATATAATACATGGCTTTTATTTCTCTTGCCTTTGCAATGATAGATGCATTTTGATCGTTATAATTAACAGAAGTATCGTTTGCATCTTGCATAATTACTTGGTACTTATTTGCACTTTCAATATAATTTTTAAGCAATCGAGTACTAGAATATTGGAAATCTTTTTTCAAATTTATGGTTTCAAGCAGCGGGAGATAAACTTTTGTTTGTGCATTAATATTAAAAAAACAAAGTATTATTAAGCTCAATAAAAGCGTGAATCTCAAAGTATTTCTATACATGATTTTTATATTTTTAAAAAACAAATATAAAAATAATTTTCGTATTAAAATATAATTTTCGTATTAAAATATAATTTTATCTTAAAAAAAATGAAATTAATTGGCATTTCAATTGACCAAATCAAACTTTCCCCAATTATTATATTATCGAATGATACTTTTTGTAAAATTTTGAAGAATAATGATTCATCTATCAGTAAAGGTAAGTCCTGCATTTGCAGGATTGGGGGTGGAAGTCGCGCCATGCGTGATGATACGACCTCCATTTTATTGTTTTTTTTAAAATAAAAAAAGCCTAACATTACTGTTAAGTCCTGCATTTGCAGAATCGGGGTGGCAGTCACGCCTCGCGTGATACGATCTCCAACTTTAAATAATCTTTTTGTCTTGTAAAAATCTTTTTGCACCGCGACCTTTAATTTCTTTTTCCAAAATCCGAGCCTCACTAATTGAATTTACTTCAAAAGAATAAATAAATTCCCAAGGAATTCCTTTTGAGGTAAAAGTACTAATTCCAGCATTGTGTTGTTCCAATCTTATGATTATGTTTTCAGTAAAACCAGTATAATATTTGTTCAGTTTTGAACTAAAAATAATGTAAACAAAATACTTCATGAAATATTTATTTGTTAAAGTTAAATCTTAATTTTATAGATTCGGGGTGGCCGTCACGCCTCGCGTGATACGACCTCCATTTTATTGTTTTTTAAAATAAAAAAAACCCAACATTACTGTTAAGTCCTGCTTTTGCAGGGTCGGGGGTGGCAGTCACGCCTCGCGTGATGATACGACCTCCATTTTATTGTTTTTTTTAAAATAAAAAAAGCCCAACATTACTGTTAAGTCCTGCTTTTGCAGGGTCGGGGGTGGCAGTCACGCCTCGCGTGATACGACCTCCATTTTATTGTTTTTTTTAAAATAAAAAAAGCCCAAGTCTTTTGAACTTGAGCTTTTGCCTGTAAAAGTCGGGGTGGCAGGATTCGAACCTACGACCTCCACATCCCAAATGTGGCGCGATACCAGGCTACGCTACACCCCGTTTGCAAGTTTTTCAAAAGTGCTAAATTTTTGAACTAAGCATTACTACTCGCCCTTAAAAGATTATGCGGTGAGAGAGAGATTCGAACTCTCGATACACTTTGACGCGTATGTCGGTTTAGCAAACCGGTGGTTTCAGCCGCTCACCCATCTCACCAATTGCTTTTTAAAAGGGAGTGCAAATGTAGCATTCTGAAGCAAACAACAAAACTTTTCTTTCATTTTTATAAAATAATTTTTTAAATGTTTTTATATGATATAGTTATCAAATAAAAAGGCTTTGAATACTAGTTAGTTATAATAACAATTGTGTAAAATTAATATTTAATAGTTTTTCAATAATAATATGCAGTAAAATTGTTCGTTAATTAGCAAAAAATAAACTTTAGTCATGGCAAAAGATAAAGTAATCAATTATAAATATCGCGACTTAAAAATATTTGGTAGTACTGAATGGTTAGCGAATAACGAAAAAAAATATAGACAAGTTTATGATCTTTCTGAATGCACATTTATTTATTGTGAACTTTCGTTTTTTAATAAATTATTTGATGAAAAAGAATGGGACGTAAAAATAAGTTTAAAGTGTGTAAAGCTAGATGACAGTTCAGAAATTTGTACGCTTACTGCTGATAGAACTATAAAAAAAGACGAAAATATTGTATACATAAGAGAAGGATGGGGCGTAAAAAGTTCTGGTACTTTTTGGAAAAAAGGAAGTTACCGTTGGGAAGCTTGGGTAGATGGGGTTTTTATAGCGGAAAAAGCATTTTATATTTTAGACTTAGGCGTTGTTACAGAAACCGAAAACCCCTATTTTAATATAAAAACCAATAAACTTTACGAAGCAACTGAAACCAATATTCCAAAAGCAGAACGTAATTATTTGAGTGCTTTTGACACCAAGGAAACAAGGTATGTTTGGCTTGAAATGGTGGCGGAAAATTTAGTAAAAGGGGAAGAAAAATGGCCTTGTGAATTAATTTTTAATTTTAAAACCCGTTCGGGTCAATTAAAAGGCTCTGTTGAAAAACTATTTTTTGTAGATCCAATTGAACCATCGTTTGAATGTAGCATTGGTTGGGGCAATGATTTAAAAGGAACTTGGGGTTTAGATTATTATACCATTGAGGTTATTTTTATGGACCAATTGGTAGCTAGCATTTTGTTTGACGTAGGAAACGAATTTTTAGTGGAACAAAAAATAAAGGAAATAAAAACTAAAACCAAACAAACTATCAAAGTAATTGAGGCAGAAACAACTCCTGAGAATATTGAAAATATTATGCAGGAGCTTGATCATTTAATTGGGCTTGATTCAATAAAAAAGAAAATAAAAGAATACACCACTTATTTAAATTTTTTAAAAATAAGGAAAGAAAAAGGCTTTGATGATTCTGAAAAAATAAACTTACACGCGATTTTTACAGGTAATCCAGGAACGGGAAAAACTACTGTTGCCAAAATGCTTGGCAAAATATATTTGCAACTTGGTTTGTTAAGTAAAGGACATGTAATAGAAGCCGATAGAAGTGATTTGGTAGCAGAATATATTGGCCAAACGGCTCCAAAAACCAAGGAAATTATTAAACGTGCAAAAGGGGGTATTTTATTCATAGATGAGGCTTATGCTTTGGCACGCAAAAACGATGACAGCAAGGATTTTGGTAAAGAAGCCATTGAAATTTTACTGAAAGAAATGAGCGATGGTGATGGCGATATAGCAATTATTGCCGCAGGCTATCCCGATGAAATGAATAACTTTTTAGAAAGTAATCCTGGAATGAAAAGTAGGTTTCAAATGTTTTACGATTTCCCAGATTATTTGCCTAAAGAATTACTTTTAATTGCTGAATATTCAACTCAAAAAAGAGGTATCAAATTCAATGAATTTTCAAAGGAATTGATGTTCAAAAAACTGATTGACGCATACAGAGACAGAGACAGAATGTTTGGAAATGCGCGTTATGTAAATAACTTAATTGACGAATGTAAAATGAATATGGGCTTGCGATTAATGCAATCGCCAAACCCTAGCGAATTGAGTAATGATATACTAAGTACAATAGAAACAGTAGACATTGAAAAAGTATTTGGTATCAAACATCAATCAATTACAGATATTCCAATAGACGAAGAATTATTGTCTTCATCGCTTCAAGTTTTACATAGTTTAATAGGATTAAATAAGGTAAAAAATGAAATAGACGAATTGGTAAAATTAGTCCGTTTTTATAGAGAAATAGGCAAAGACGTTCGTCAATCATTTTCGTTACATACTGTTTTTACTGGAAATCCTGGAACGGGTAAAACCACCGTGGCGCGTATTTTAGCACAAATTTATAAAGCCTTAGGAATTTTAGAAAGAGGAAATTTGGTAGAATGCGATAGACAAGATTTAGTGGGTGGATTTGTGGGACAAACTGCATTAAAAACCAACGCAGTTTTGAACAAAGCAATGGGTGGTGTTTTATTTATTGACGAAGCATATGCATTAAGTGAGGGTGGTGAAAATGATTTTGGCAAAGAAGCGGTGGAAACTATTTTGAAAAAAATGGAAGATGTTAGAGGTGATATGATTGTAATTGTAGCCGGCTACACTGATAACATGAAGCGCTTTTTGGAAAGCAATCCTGGTTTAAACAGTAGGTTCGACAGAGAAATGCAGTTTGAAGATTATGATGCTTTGCAATTACATGAAATAGCTATAAAAATGCTGGCCAACAATGCCATTAAACCAACTGAGCAGGCATCAAATCACTTAAAAGCATACAGTGAAACGATGTATAAAACCAGAAATAAATTTTTTGGAAATGCACGAAGTATTAGAAAAGTGGTAGAAGAAGCCATTAAAAATCAACACTTACGATTAGCAAAAATTCCTGCAGCTGAACGATCTTCAGAAATGATTTTTGAATTGGTTTTGGACGATGTTATAGAATTTAAAATTGATACCATTGTTCCTGAAGCAAGAAAATCGATAGGATTTAATTAATACAAACCGATGCTTTCGCTTTGAGCGAAGGCATCGGTAACGCTTCAAGGAATATGTATTACTGTGATTTCATTTTCCTAAAATTTTAAAACATAAAATAGGTAAATTTTTTAAAATAATCACTTACTTTTGCTCATATTTTTATGAGTGATTCAATCAAACACGAGTGCGGAATAGCCCTTATTCGCCTGCTTAAACCAATGAGTTTTTACCAAGAAAAATATGGTTCAGCTCTTTATGGCTTAAAGCGTCTTTATCTTTTAATGGAAAAACAACAAAACCGTGGCCAAGATGGTGCGGGTGTTGGAACCATAAAAATTAACGTAAAACCTGGCGAAAATTACATCAACCGCCAAAGAGCAAATGGCAGCAACGCCATTGCTGAAATATTTGAAAAAGTAAATAAAAAAATTACCAAAGCTGGCACCAAAGAACAGTTAAACGATACGGATTATTTACGTTCACATGTTCCTTTTATGGGCGAGTTATTATTAGGTCATTTGCGTTATGGAACTCATGGCGGAAACAGCGTAGACCTATGCCATCCATTTATTCGTGAAAACAATTGGATGAGCCGAAACTTAATGCTTGCTGGTAACTTTAATTTAACCAATGTAGATGAACTTTTTGACGTGTTAGTTGGCCTTGGTCAGCACCCAAGCGAAAGAGCAGATACCGTTACCATGTTGGAAAAATTTGGACATTTTATTGATGAAGAAAACCAAAGACTTTTTACCCGTTATAAAATAGAAGGACACAGCAATCAACATATTTCAAATATGATAGCTGAAGAATTAAACGTAGAAAATATTTTAAAACGATCGCTTCGCGATGCAGATGGAGGTTATGTTATGGCTGGTTTAATTGGCCATGGCGATGCTTTTGTTGTGAGGGATCCAAACGGTATTCGTCCTTGTTTTTATTATTGTGACGATGAAATAGCTGTAGTAACAAGTGAACGTCCTGCTATTCAAACTGGGTTCAATATTCCAGTGAGAGATATCAAAGAATTAGGACGTGGAAATGCATTAATTATTAAACGTAACGGAACCATTAGCGAAGTAAATATAATTCCTCCAGGCGAAAACAAAAGTTGTTCATTTGAACGCATTTATTTTAGCCGTGGAAACGATAAAGACATTTACAAAGAACGCAAGCAATTGGGATATTTATTGGCTAATAAAATTATGCAAGCAGTAAATAATGATTTTGAAAACACAGTTTTTAGTTTTATTCCAAATACTGCTGCTGTTTCGTTTTACGGAATGATAGACGGAATCAATGATTTATTAAATATTCATAAAATAGAACAAATAAAAAAAATTGGTTCTGAAATAAACGAAGCACAACTTAAAACCATTTTAGCAGTTCACCCTCGCAGGGAAAGAGTAGCTGTAAAAGATGCAAAACTGCGTACTTTTATTACCAACGATAATAACCGCGAAGACATGGTAGCTCACGTTTACGATGTTACTTATGGAATAGTAAAAAACCATGAAGACACGCTTGTAGTTATTGACGATTCAATTGTTCGTGGTACAACTTTAAAAACATCTATTCTTAGAATTTTAGATAGACTACATCCTAAAAAAATAATTATTGTTTCATCTGCTCCGCAAATTCGTTACCCTGATTGTTACGGAATAGATATGAGTAAGTTAAAAGATTTTGTTGCCTTTCAGGCAATGATTGCGCTGATTAAAGAACGTAAATTAGAAAACAAAATTGACGAAGTTTACAAAAAATGTAAAGCGCAAGAACATTTACCAAAAGAAGAAATGAAAAACTATTTGAAAGATTTATATTCATTGTTTACCGATGAAGAAATTTCTGCTCAAATATCTATTATAGTTACACCACCCGAAATTACGGCAAGTGTTCAAGTAATTTATCAAAGCATAGAAAACTTACATATTGCATGTCCAAACCATCATGGCGATTGGTATTTTAGTGGAAACTACCCAACTCCGGGAGGAAATAAAGTAGTGAATAAAGCATTTATGAATTATTACGAAGGCAGCGATGCGAGGGCTTATTAATTCATATATTTAAACATAAAAAAACTGCAATTGCAGTTTTTTTTATGTTTAAATATATTTGTCCAAGGTTGATGTCCCCACCAATCCTTCTGTAGTTAGCAATTAGCGTTTGTATTTGTATTTCGTGCTTTAAAATATTATTCTCTAATATGGTTTACCACTCCATCATCATTGGGCTTTCCCCATTTTCTGTTAAAGTTTATTTCCATTTTCTCGTCTATTGCTTTGCAAATATCTTCATAGCTCATGCCATCGGAGGCAGCGGCACCAAATAATAAAATAAAACAATCGGCAAATTCCATTCTTTTGTTTACGCTATTGTTTTTCAAATCAGAAACTAGTTCTTCCATTTCCTCAGATAAGTGAGCCATTTTAGATAAAGCAGTTGCTTTTTTAAATGTTTCATTTTGCCAATTAGTAATGCTATCAAACTGTTCTTTTTTCATTTTCTTTTCTTACCAAGCTTTGGATTCTGGAGTCCAAAATTCAACTCGAACACCAGCGCTTACAACGTTTTCCAAAATATCATCACGCATATTTTGCTCTAAACTATAAGTATAAATTCCTGTTTGTTTAAATTTTATACGCGGTTTGTATTGTAATTGATATGCATGAATATCGCCTAAACCTTTTCCTTGCCATTTTCCTCTGTCATCGGCTAATATAAACTCCACTCTTTCTTTAGTAACAGTTTTATCGGGTAAAGTTTCATGAACCCACATAAATAAATTACTGTATTTGTAGTCACCATTAATACGCAAATTGATAATTACATTGCAATATTTATTGGTATCTTTTATGTTTATATCAAAGTTAATTGGCGCTTTAAAATCCCATTTATATTCAGCAATTTCTTTGTTTTCGTCAAAAATTGGCGCATTGCCGCAGGCTCCAAAACAAAATGAAACCAACACAAATACTAAAATTGAAAGAATATGTTTACTCCTTTTTATCATCTGGCTTTGGTAAATTAGGTTTATTTCTATTATTCCTGTTTTTATTAAACTTAGGTTTATTATTTTGATTAGGGTTTGCAGTATTATTTTCCAAAGGCTTGTTTTCATTAGCATTCACATTAGCCTTTGGTTGCATTTGATTGGGATTTGCTGGTCTAGTGTTTGGATTATTATTTACTGGTTTTGTATTTGGATTATTATTTACTGGTCTTGGTGTTTGTGGTTGTCTGTTCTGATTTGGATTATTTCCTTGCACCGCATTTGTGTTTGGTTTATTATTTTTATTGCGGTTATTTTTATTGTTATTATTTCGTTTTTTATTATCATCCAAACGAGTCAAACTATCCATTCCCATATCGTTTTTAAAGTCAAGTTCTATTACTTTCTTTAATTCAACTTTGGGTTTAATTACCAATTCTGGTTTTATGCCATCTCTGTTTTGACTAATGTATTCTTTGGCTTTTTCTACACTTAACTCTAACCAATCACCATTTGCTTCGCCCATTGGCGCAAAAAATAAGATGCGTTTTAAAATATCAATTTTCACTTGTTTATAGCGCAAGTCACCAGCAAATTCAATGATATTATTGTCTTTTTCAGGAAAATCTTTTAACGACTCTTGGTACACATCTAACTCAAAGTTCAAGCAGCATTTTAATTTACCACATTGCCCCGAAAGTTTTAACTGATTAATGGATAAATTTTGATAACGGGCAGCATTGATATGAACCATTTTAAAATCGGTAAGCCAAGTACTGCAGCAAAGTTCTCGTCCGCAACTACCAATGGCACCAAGCCTTCCCGCTTCTTGGCGGTAGCCAATTTGTTTCATTTCTACACGAACTTTAAACTCATCGGCTAGTTTTTTTATCAATTCTCTAAAATCAACCCTGTCTTCGGCTGTGTAATAAAAAATAGCTTTTCGTTTATCGCCTTGGTATTCTACATCGCTTAATTTCATGTTTAAACCTAACTCCAAAGCATGGGTTCTGGCCTTAAACATGGTAGGAATTTCTAATTCTTTATTTTCCTTGTGCTTTGCAATGTCAGTGTCGTTTGCCCTGCGAATAATTTTACGAATATGCGTACTTTCAGGAGTTAAGCCTACCTTCTTTAATTGTAGTTTTACTAATTCTCCTTTTAAATTTACTTTACCAAAATCATAACCATTTTCTAATTCTACAATTACAAAATCGCCATTAGTTATATCCAAATTATTATTCCTAAAGTACTCTTTTCTTGTACCTTTAAAACTTACTTCTACTACATCAAAAGGTTTGGTGTGAGGTGGCATTACCAAATCACTTAACCAATCGTATGTATTTAATTTATTGCAACCACCTGTGCTACAACCTCCGCTAGAGCAGCCACCTGTGCTACATCCTCCGCTTGAACATCCCATTTATTATTTATATATTTTAAATAATTGAACTTTAAAAAATTTAGTTTTAGGGCATAATTTAACAATAATAAAAACCCTGAATTATATTACAAATATTGCTATTAAATAACTTATTTTTTAATTGTTGCTATTTGTAATTGTTTGCCAATATACATAGAAAGATTTAAATACATAATTTTTACACTTGCATTTCTCTCCACATGAAAAATTGCTTCGTCAATTGCGGTGGTTATCAATGCTAAATTATTTGGTGTAAAAACTACGCTGAATTGATTTAAAAAAGCTAATTCTTCTGGTGAATTTTTCCTTAATGAAGGATGACCAAATTTGTAAATAAATGCAGACCGAATCATTTGACTGCTGTATGTTAAAAAACTTTTTACTTGCTCACGACCAACCGTTGAAAGCTTTTCAATTAAAGCAGTTAACTCATCTGTTTGTCCTGCTTGCGAAGCTTTGTTATAAGTAAATGATTTACGCATCCATTCAATAAATAAGTTCAAATAATCGCCATGTTCAATGTTTATTAAACTCAATGCTAAATTATAATTTCCACTTACCAACCTTGCAATTGCCTGCGCCTTATTACTTTCTATTTGATGGTTTTGAATTAAATCATTGAATATATCTTCATCTAAAACCTGTGGAACTTTTATTAATTGTGCCCTCGATAAAATGGTAGCAATTACTTTTTCACTGTCATTGGCCACTAAAATAATCAAGGTATTTTCAGGTGGTTCTTCCAAAAGTTTTAAAATAATATTGCCTTCAGTTTTCATGTATTCGGGCATCCAAATAATTAAGGTTTTAAACTTTGCTTCGTATGCTTTTAGACTTAGTTTTCTGATGATATCTCTGCACTCTTCGGCAGTTATATTTCCTTGTTTGTTTCCAGCATTATCTAACTGACAAATCCAATCAAAATCGTTCATGTAAGGATTTTCGAGTAGTGCTTCTCTAAATTCCGACAATACATCAATGCTTAATTTGGTTGGTGATATAGTAGGAAATGTAAAATGTAAATCGGGGTGAATGTATTTTTGATATTTTACACAGCTAGAACAAGTTCCACAACTATCGGTTTCTTGTTGATTTAAACAATTTACATATTGTGCATACGCAATGGCCAAAGCTAAATTTCCACTTCCTTCTGCTCCTAAAAACAGCTGAGCGTGGCTTATTCGCCCATCTCTTGTGGTTTGTATTAGTTTGTTAATTAAGGTTTTTTGTCCTACAATATTTTTAAATTGCATAGTGGCAAATAACTAAAAAAAAACGAGCAAAGCAAAGCACTTTTTTGGAAGAAAATAATTTTTGAAAACAGGTTTTCACACTCAAAATTTATGCGAATAATTAGGAATATAATTTTACCAAATTCATAAAAAATAATTTAATTGCTATGCAATAAATAAGTAATTATTATGATAGACTTAAGAAGCGATACCGTTACCAAACCAAGTGCGGCCATGATGGATGCCATGATGGAAGCCAAAGTTGGGGATGATGTTTTTGGGGAAGATCCTACAGTAAACGAATTGCAAAACTTTGCAGCCAATATGTTTGGTATGGAAGCAGCGTTGTTTTGTGCCAGCGGAACCATGACCAATCAAATTGCCATTAAATTACATACGCAACCCAGCGATGAAGTAATTTGTGATAAACTTTCGCATGTATATTTATACGAAGGAGGCGGAATTGGCTATAATTCGGGATGTTCTACTCGCTTATTAGAAGGAAATTATGGACGATTTACGGCTGAACAAGTCCAAGAAAATATAAACGATAAAAACAATATTCATTTTCCAATTAGCAAATTAGTTTGCATTGAAAACACCGTAAATAAAGGGGGTGGCGTATGTTGGGACATTGATGAAATGATAAAAATTAAAGGTGTTTGTGAAAACAACGAGATGGCTTTGCACTTAGATGGAGCAAGACTTTTTAATGCATTGGTTGCCAAAAACCAATCTGCTTTAAAATACGGACAATTATTTGATACCATTTCTATTTGTTTGAGCAAAGGATTAGGCGCTCCAGTAGGTTCATTGCTGCTTGGCAGTAAAAAAAATATAACCAAAGCCATCAGAATTAGAAAAATAATGGGGGGTGGAATGCGTCAAGCAGGCTTTATAGCCGCTGCAGGTTTGTATGCTTTGCAAAATAATATTGATAGGTTAACCATAGACCATGAACGAGCAAATATTTTGGCAAATGTTTTACAAACGTGCAACTTTGTGGAAAGTATTTACCCAGTTGAAACCAATATTGTAATATTTAAAATAAACCCAAATGAATTAAGCACCAATCATTTTATTGAATTTTTAAAAAATAATGAAATAAATGCGGTAAGTATGGGTAATAATTTGATTAGGTTTGTTTTACATTTGAATATAACAGCAACTGAATTTGAATTTTTAATAAATAAAATAAAACAAATAAACATTAGCAACCCAATTCTTTGATTTTAAAAAACTATTTAGCATATTCGCCCTCCTTATATGAAAAAAATAATCCTATTAATTACCATATTCTCCTTAGCATTTATTTACAGTGAAGCTCAAACTAGGAAAAAAGCCGTTGCTAAAGGTTATGATGCCATATATCCATTTATTAAGGGTAAGGCTAAAGTTTTAAAAAACGGAAAACTTGGTTTCATTAACATGGAAGGCGAAGAGTTTATACCCTGCAAATATGAAGAAATATTTCCTTTTGAGGGCGGCAGAGCAAAAGTACTTAGAGAAGCAAAATACGGATTTATCAACGAACAAGGAGAAGAAATAATTGAATGTAAATTTAGTTTTATTGGTCCTTTTAAAAACGGAAGAGCTGTAGTAAGATTGAATGGTAAACTTGAAATTATAGATACTGAAGGTACTGTAATTACCGAGGGCAATCATGGTGCTACGCAGTAAATTTTATAATCCTAGTCACAAAACAGAAATATTCGATTAGTTTTTTTGCATCAATCAAAACAATTACTAATTTCGAACAGTTAATAAAAAAAGATAACTGCAAAGCAGTTTATACTACAATATAAAAATGAGTAATTTAAAGACAAAATTTGCTGAAAAAGCATTACCCTTAGCAGTAGAAATTAGAAACTTTGTAAAAGAAAACGGTGACGTTATATTAGGTAATTGTACCGTTGAAGATGTTTATCATGGACAAAAAGGTATTATTGGATTATTAACTGAAACTTCTTTATTAGACTCAAATGAAGGAATTCGTTTTAGGGGTTATACCATACCAGAATTAAGGGAATTATTACCAAAAGTTCCAGGCGGAACAGAGCCACTTCCTGAAGGATTGTTTTATTTAATGCTTATTGGTGAGTTACCAACTTACGAAGATGTATTAGATATACAAGCAAATTGGGCTGCAAGAGCAAATGTTCCCGCACACGTATTTGCTGCATTAGATGCAATGCCAATTACAACGCATCCTATGACTCAGTTTGCTATTGCAATTAATGCATTACAAACAGATTCAGTTTTTGCAAAAGCATATAAAGAAGGAATCAATAAAAAAGATTATTGGGATTATACCTATGAAGACGTTTGTACTTTATTAGCTCGTATTCCAATAGTAGCAGCATATATTTATAGAAGAACATACAAAAACAATGACCATATAGCATCAGATCCAAAATTAGATTGGGCCGCAAATTTTGCTCATATGTTAGGATATGATCAAAATGAATTTTATAAATTAATGCGTTTGTATTTGGTTATTCATGCTGACCATGAAGGTGGAAATGTTTCTGCACATACTACTCATCTGGTGGGTTCAACATTAGCAGATCCTTATTTAAGCTTTGCAGCTTCTATGAACGGACTTGCGGGTCCTTTACACGGATTAGCAAACCAAGAAGTAGTTCGTTGGATCAAAGACATGCAACAAGAAATTGGAGAAGATCCAAATGAAGAACAAATTGCATCTTATATTCAACAAACATTAACAAACGGAAAAGTTGTTCCAGGATATGGACATGCAGTATTGCGTAAAACTGATCCAAGATTTACAGCACAACAAGAATTTGCAAAAACTTATATGCCAGATGACAAATTGGTAAATATAGTTTGGAAAATATATAAAGTGGCTCCGCCAATTTTAGAAAATACAGGTAAAATTAAAAATCCTTGGCCAAATGTAGATGCACATTCTGGCGCATTATTATTACATTATGGTTTTGCAGAATACGAATTTTACACTGTTTTATTTGGCGTAAGTAGGGCATTAGGAGTAATGGCTTCATTACTTTGGGATAGGGCATTAGGATTACCTTTAGAAAGACCAAAATCGGTAACTTATGAATGGTTAAAAGCTACAGTAGCTTCTAAAAAAGCAAATGTTTAAAATATATAAAATCAAAAAAGCCTCATTCTAAATTAGAATGAGGCTTTTTTAGTTTAAAAAATGAAGAAAATTAGTTTTCGTTTCTATTTCTAATTACTAAAGGGAACGCCAATTTAGGAATGAAATTAGCTAATATAGAGACAAGTGAATACATGTAATTATAAACTGAAAGGCTAACATATAATACGGCTAAACCCGCAATTACATTCACAAATGAACTTGCAACAATAACAATATCTGAGGCATACCAAATAAAATCATTGCCAAAAGATTGGCTTGCTGTTAATTTAAATGATGTAAATGATTGCAAAGCATTAGCAATTACGTCAAGTCTTAACGAAACTAAAATATTTGATAAAGTATTAATTGGGAATGAATATAAACCTCCTAAAATTTCTAAAATAGGATCGCTTGAAGAAGATAAAAGTAAATCAGAATCTAATAAAAAACATAAAGATAAATTTACAGAATAAATAATTCCTAAAACCGCCATTACTTCGCCAAAAATTCTAATGTTAGTAGTAACGAAATCTTTAAAAATAAATTCAATCATTCCATTATGTGAACCACCAAGAGTTTCTCCTTTTGATTTAATAATGTGTGCAATTGGAAAAGCAGAATAAGCCATTAAAATTAATGTAACTACACTTCCAATTTTACCAACAATAGTAACTGCGGGATTTCCAAAATGTGCTAATGCAGTATTTAATAAACCCCATTCCATAGTTAGAAATACAACCAAAGCTGCAACCTGATAAATTAATTTAACATAACTGCGAATCCCATCTTGTGAATCAAAAGAATCAATTGTTGAATTCAATTTTGCATTTAATACTTTTTGATTCACCATTTGGGGGAAATCAATAATTTGATTAAAAATTTGTTTCATGGTTTGTTGTTTTTTAGTTTTCTTACTCTTATGGCCTTTCAGATATCGCCCCGTTTTTATAGAGTTCTCTGGACTTCTCTTAAAATTTTAAAATAGTAAAATACATTTATATGATAAATGTTTTATTTTATGAATACAAATTTATTTTTTTTGATAAATAAAAAATATGTAAGTGAATTTACTTTTGCACCAAATACTTATTTTTAATCAAAAAAAAGAGGATATATTAAAAATTTAAGGGGCTAATTATCATTTATTTAATTATATTAAATGAAAATAATTAAATAAAATGATAAAGATTTTTATGAGTAATTAATAGGTTTTACCTAATTAAATGAAGATCATTTAAAATGGAAAAAGTATGTTTTGAAAAGAAAAAGAAAAAGTTTGAAATTAAAATTTAAAATGTTAATAATTTTTAATTTTTAATAGTTTATATAACTAAGATTTAAACAAATAAGTGGAATTGATTCTGAAAAAAAATATCAAAACTAATAAACTACTCTAGTTAAAAACAAACCATGTGCTGGAACAGACATTCCAGCTTCTGAACGGTTTTTACTTGCTATTATTTCCTCTAGTTGGGTTAAATCTATATTTTGTAATCCAACTTGAATTAAAGTGCCTACAATGGCCCTAACCATGTTTCTAAGAAATCGATTGGCTTTAATGGTGAAAACTAATAATTCACCATCTTGTTTCCAATAAGCTTCCATCAAATTACAATTAAAATTATTTACTTGCGTATGTACTTTACTAAAACATTCAAAATTGGTATGAGTTAAAAGCAATTGACATGCTTGATTCATTAAATCAATGTCGACAGAAGTAGGATTATACCAAGAAAATTCATTTAAAAAAGGATTGGGTTGAGTAGCAATTACATATTCATATTCACGCCATTTAGCATCGAAACGGGCATTAAAAGAATCATGGATTGGATTTATATTTTTAATTGCAATATCTTTAGATGTTATCCTATTTAATTTATAAACTAAATTAGGAGTATCTAATAATTCATGAAAGTCAAAATGGGCAAAAAACTGTTTGGCATGAACACCTGTATCTGTTCTCCCACAGCCAAGCGTTTCAATAGGATTTTTAAGTAAAATAAACAATTTTTCTTCTAATTCTTGTTGAACGGTTCTTGCATTTAATTGCTTTTGCCATCCGTGAAAATTAGTACCATTATAGGCCAATTCAATAATATACCTCATTGTTTAAATACGATCCTCTATACATAAACAAACCCCAAAAGACTTAAGTCTTTTGGGGTTTGAATAATTTATTTATTAATAAAATTTATTGTTTAACCAATGATTTAACAATCATATCGTCACCAATTTGAACTTTAACAATATAAGTACCTGCTGCAGTAAAATTATTTGAAGCTAATTCAAATTCATGTTTTCCGCTAGCTACATTATTATGAGTTGTAGTAGAAATTACTCTTCCTAATATATCTGTAATAGTTATAGTAATGTCTTCAGTTTTAGTTAAACTCAAACCTATTACTGTGTTATTAGCAAAAGGATTAGGATAAGCAGATAAGTTAAACTTACTAGCTAACTCTTCACCAGCACTAACACCTACATCTACTTTAACTGTATCTTGGTAATTAACAACACAGCCTTCAGCAGTAGTAACTTGCATTCTAACGGTGAATATACCACTTTTGTTATAAGTAAAATCAGCAACACGTTGCATTGTAGTAGTACTATCAGCATCTCCATAATTCCATAAATATTGGTTCATATCAGATGATAAATCAGAAGGTGTTAATACTTTACGGTTATTCACTGTAAACTTACCTGGTATTGGGAATGATTGTTTAGTGAAAGTAATGATAGGTTTAGCAACAACTGTAATTGTTCCCGATTTTGTATCGATACAACCATCAGAAGTAGCAGAAATACTCCAGTTGTAAACACCAGCATCAGGATAAACATTAGATGAATTACATGCACCACTACTTTGACCATTACCAAATACCCATGCACAAATAATACCTGAACCACTTGAAGCAAAAGATTTACTCGTAAATGTTACAACATTACCTTGACAAACTTTATCAGTTGTAACACCCGTTTTAATAGTACCACCTAATTCAGCAACAGCAACTGGAGCTGTTTTAACTTCTACATTTTTAGTTACTGAATCTTTACATCCAAATAATTTATTATAAGCAACTAACTTAACAATAAATGGATCTCCGCTGTTATTATTTAAATAACGATGTTTAGGGTCTTGACGTAAATCTTCACCACTGTTATCACCTAAATCCCAAATATAACCAGCATTTTGAATACCTGCACCATAAGTAGTTTGGTTATTAAATGTTGTTGAGTCATTAGTACAAGCACTAGTAAACAAGAAATCAGGACGAGGAGTTTCATATACTGTTACTAATCTAGAAGTAGAATCTTCACAACCAGCAGCAGAAACTAAACGTAAACGAACGGTTACATTTCCACTGTTTGCAAATTTAATTTGGAAAGTATTTGATTGACGAGTTTCACCAGTACTAAATGACCAATACCAACCTAATCTATCAGTATTTGAGATAGTTGAACTATCAGTGTAAGGCATGTATTGACCTTGACAATGGCTAGTTACATAAAATTTAGCTTTAGGTTTAGCATATGAAGGGAAAATTTTGTTATTAATAGCAAAACAACCATTTGAACTACTTGTAACTCTTAAAGCTACATTATAGTTTGTATCTGCTTTGTTAAAACCAAAAGTAGTTACAGGAGTTGTTCTATAAATATTTCCTGGGAAAGTCCATAAATAATTCAATCCAGCTGCTTGATTAGTTACTGTAAAATAAGTTGAATCATTTTGACAAACAATAGCGGTAGAACTAACAGTATATGCAGCATTTGGAGCCTGTAAAACTGTAATTAATCTAGATACAGTATCAGATAATCCTAATGCTGAGGTAGCACGTAAAGTAACTCTATAAGAACCTGCAGTATTCCAAATTTTATTTGGATTTGCAAAAGTAGAAGTGGTATTGTCACCAAAAGTCCATAACCAAGTTACACCTGCTTGTGGTCCTTGATTAACTATAAAATTTAATCCAGTACCTGTACAAGCTGTATCAGCTCTTGGTCCTGTAACAAAACCATAAGCTACTGGGTTATTTACTTTAATATAACGATATACAGTTGTATCGCAGTTAGTAGGTAAGAAACGAATAGTTGTTTTTAAAACAAATAAACTATCACCTTCAGCAATTGTTGGTGTAAATGAAACTTTAGCATTTGTTGAAGTTGTAGGAGCTGTTATTGTAACGTTAGTAGCAGGAGTATTTCCATAAACAGTTTTAACAGATGTATTAATTAATGTCCAATTGGTGCCATAACTAGCATTTGTATAATAACTAGTTGGGGTTAATATTTCATATCTTAAAGTGTTATTATATTTAACAGCATCTGGTTTATTTAAATCACCGTCATTTGCTGCTCCATTAAATGCTCCTGGAGTTAAATCAGGTATTATATAACCACCTGCTGCCACAATCGGACGAGTAAAACGATTAATTACAGTAGTAAAACTACCTGGTAAATTATTACTACAATAGTTTGGCTGAACAGAAGAAGAAGGAGCTTGATAAGTTCCAGAACCATAGTTAATAGCAGAAATAACATAATTTAAAGTATCAACTTGACGGTTTTTAAATCTTAAAGTTAAATTACCCATATTACCAGTAGCTGAATCCAAAGTTCCAACTCCATTACCAGAAGCATCTAATTCAATGGCTCTGTATACATAACGGTAATCAGTATTAGGTACAGTAATAGTTACAGGTTGGTTTAAATTACAAATTGTTGAAACCACACCAGTAGGAACTTGACTTTGATTATCGTCTATAATTTGAATACTATCAATTAATATATTATTACCTAAACCAGCACTAAATGCATCAAATTGGAAACTGTAATTGTTTCCTGGAGTTCTGTATTCAGTTAAACAAGCTTCATAAGTAAACCAATCTGGATAAGCAGAAAGTGAATTAGGTCTAACCGCAACTTTAATTACAGGGCCTTGGAAGCCATTGATTAAAACTGTAACATTTACTGAATCTCTTCTTGTAACATTATTATTACTTTGAGAGAAACGGAAACGTAAAATTGGTCTTTGTAAAACACTTAAATTAAAACAAGGAGAAATTAACCTAGCTGAGGCACCAGCTGCCAATGTAGCAGCGGGGAAAACAGCACACTTAATACCATTTTCTACAGGTTGAGAAGGATTAATAGACGAACCGAAAGCAGCTGTATTCCAATTTGCAGCAAGCGTTAACGATTGAGTTGACCAACCTTTTAAACCATCTTCAAAGTTCATGGTATAAGGATAAGTAGCAATACCAGTAGATAAAGTATCCCAAGCTTTTACAACAGGATTTGGATATAGTCCATTATTACCTGCAATATCAGAAGCAGTAATTTTATACTCAATAATACCACCTGATGCAAAAGCAGAAGCAGGGAAACTATAAGTTCTAACTAAGAAACCATTACTATTAGTGCTAGATGAAGTAGAAGAACTTGGTAAATTAATTTGAGAACCACCATTTACTCTATAAGTTAATACATCACCAGTATAATTTTTATCTACTACAATAAAACTAATTGAAGGGAAAGTAGCATTTAAACAAACAACAGTATTTGCAGGAATCACACGAGGTAAAACACTATCAATATTGTTTCCACCAGTATATTCATGAGCTCCCATTGAAGGACTTAAACTATTTCTAGTATTAGAAATAACGTCTGTAGTTACACCAATTACAGGAGTACCCGCACCGTAAATAACTGAATTAGTTAAAGCAGGAATAAATAAATCTAAATCACTGGTAAAAGGAACTGTAAAGTTAGTACTATACAAATCACCACCAGTGAATTTGTTTATATTATCCCAACCATTAAATAAGTTTTCAGTACCAATTGCATTTGTTGTTAATTGATTATTGGTAGCATTAGTAGCATTACATAAGTAATTGTTATTTTCAGATAATGAAAAAGCACTTAACAAACTACTTACTTGTACCGCACTTGCTCTTACACCATTTAAAATAGAAGTACCACCTAATTTATTAGAGAATAAATTATTTGACATTTTAAATCCAGATTTCAATAATAATGAAGTTGAATTTAAAGCAAACTTATCAGCTATTGCTAAACAAGCTGTTCTACCAGCTGTAACTGTATTTGCAGTTCCTAAGTTTATAGAATTATAGTAAATTCCAATATTAGGATCAGAGTATGGATTTGTTGGAGATGCATCAATTGCAATTCCATAAACACCACTCATTAAAGTAGCTGAGCCAGTAGCAGATATTCCAGAAATCATGTTATTAGTAATTCTAGTACTATTAGTAACATTACCTGCATCAGCTCCAAAATTGATATAAATACCATAAGCAGCACTACCACTTACAGTTGAGCTAATATTTTTAATGATGTTAGCATCAATGATGTTAGCAGAATCTAAAATTGTATTTGAACCAACAATAGTTCCTAATTCAATTCCTCTAGGGTTTGAAAAAGTAATCATGTTGTTTTGTATTTTATTTTGTTTAATGTTTGCTCTGTATTGACCTACACAAAAAATTGCAGCAGCATTATTAATACCACCAAAATAATTAGTTGCAACGGTTCCTCCTGGAGCATTATTGCCGCCAATTACATTATTTAAAATTGAAGTAGTAACATCTCCTTGGCCTCTTACACCATTTCCTCTTAAATAAATACCATATTGACATCCACCAATAAAGTTATTTGAGAATGAATTATTGTTATTTCCACCTAAACCAGCACCATTTGAAGGAGTAGCAGTAATACCACCCATATAAATAGCAGCAAAAGTATTGATAGCCGTTGTTGAAGAATTTCCAATTAAATTACAATTATTTACAAAATTATTTGAAGTAGAAAGGCTCGTAGCAAAAATTGAACTTTGGCCACCTAAAATATCAATTATTTTATAAGAAGATGAATTCATAATACTAGGCATTACAATTGTTAAATCTCTTGTAGTAGTTCCATTATTAGAACCATCAAAACCAAAATAACTTGAACTTGTAAATCTAATTAAGCTTGAATTTGCTGCAGGAGCAGTTAAAACCGTAGTAAATTTAATGGTATCTTGACGACCAGCAGCAACAGTTACAATAACTGGAACTGTAGAAGAAGCAGAAGGGTAATCAAAAACTGTAATTGGAGTAACAAAAGTATCTGTTTCACCAACATATCCACTGCTTAAAGCTAAACGAACAGGATTTGAACCCGAAAATGCTAAACCAACACCAAATGCATTTAAGTAATTTACTGCTGAACGCAATGTTTTAAATGAACCGGTGTTTGCACTAGCTAATACAGGATAATTATCCACACCATTAATTTGATAAGTGGCATTAGGTTGTAAAGGTGTGTTTATTAAATTCAATTTTACAGCACCCATTTGAGGTCCTAATGATCTAGTTGCACCATAAATATCAATAAGTACTAATGATACAGAAGCACCTGCAGTATATCTAGAACCAGCAGTTACCGCATTTAAATCTGGTAAAGTATCAGATAAAAATTTAGTTGGAAAATTAAATGAACTTAAATCTGCAGTAGTTCCAGTGAACTGACGTAAAGTATTAATGTTCATTCTAGTTGGAACTGTTGTTGATGGAGTAGCCATCAAAATATTATTAGTAGCAGTAGGATTATTTCCAGAAACAAAATAAGAATTGAAATCTGATGCTGGAATAGAGAATACTGGATTTAAAGCAAATGGATTAGTTGGCGAAATTGAAATTACAGAATACATAGTACCTGCTGTGTTTCTATTAGCTGTTACACCAAAAATATTATTTACACTTGATATACCACCTCTAATAGATGAACCCATAAATAATGCTGAGATAGAACTATTTGCTGCTAAAATATTATTACCAGTCATGTTTATAGTATTATTCGACATGGTGATTAAATCAGCAGATGTATATATATTAACAGTAGATGCATCTATTAAAATACCTGTTGGATTTAATAAACTTGCTGGTGAGCCGGTACCCGAACCAATAGCAAGTATATTTGAAATGAAATTATTTGCAAAGAAATAACTTCTTGCTCCAGTAGGTGCAGTAAAATAAGCTCTAATTCCAATTGCACTTTGACCACTAACTGTAACTAAATTATAAATAAAGTTTTTAGTTACTGTTACATCAAAATTTGGATATTTAGCAGAAACTTCAGCCACTTCAATTCCCCTAAATCCATTAGATAATGAAGTAGTTGGTAAAGTATTTCTAACAATATTTGAATCAATTACTGTTGCTTCAATACCTTGAACATAAATACCAGCTTGATTGGCTGCACCACCAATAAATGTAGTTGGTAAACTGCCATTTGGAGCTGTAGAACCACCAATAATATTACCAACCATTTTTAAATTAGCAATTCTAAATGATGGAACACCTGAGGCTGTGCCTTTAAAATCTGGCGCAGTTCCTGCAAGATTTGCCGCTGAACCTAAAACAACAATACCACTTCTTACACCTTGAATTAAATTATTATTGAAGTTAATATTTTTATTATCAATAGTTCTCAAAGTATCGTTTCCAGCAGGAATAGCATTAGTTATAGGGAAACCATAATAAATACCTGCATATGTGTTAATAGCTGTTGTTGAAGTATTACCTAAAATGTTTACATTTTTGATGGTAATATTTTGACAAGGAACATCTGTAGGAACTATACCAATAACACGTGCATTATTTGTTACTGATTGGCCTCTAAACATAAATGTTAAGTTTCTAACATTAGGTCCAGTACTAGTTAAACCATCAACTATTACATTTTTTGCACCCATAAATCTTAAAATAGAGGTGTTCGCCATGTTTTGAGTATTTGGAGCCCAGATGGTATCTACAACACCAACATTTGGTCTTATTACTACATTTAATGAAGGATCAGAACCTGGATAATCAATGATTGCTGGAATCCAACCAGTTTCTCTAGCATAACCTGAAGAAATACGAAGTGTTACATTGTTTTGATTTCCAACAATTCCATAAGAATTTAAATGGGTAATTGCTTCAGCTAAATCTTTAAAACTTCCTGTGTTAGGTGTAGAAGCTACTGGAGGACTAGAAAAACCATCAATATTATATGTTATACCACCACGTAAAGCAGTAGGAATATCAATTGAATCTCCTAACCATTGATGACAACCAATTGAAGTAAATCTACCTAAACCTGTTCTCGGATTTCCAAAAATATCATCACTTACTTTATTAACTAATGCGTTATAAACAGCAATGCTGAATTGATTTAAAGTGGTTAATGCATAACCTCTATTGAAAGTTCTATGAGAAAAACCACTTGCTACTGACCATAAGGTATCACTAGTAGTTGGTGGATTAACAGCAAAACTGTTGGTATCTGAAGGACAATAAGTAACATAGCTTTTTACAGTTGAAACATTTGTTAAAACGTTATTTCTATTTAAACCAGCTACAAAAGTATATCCACCACCAAATGTGTTAGCAAAATAATTATTAAAATTTGAGAAAGCAAAAGGATTAACATTACTTGCTGCAACTATGATAGCATAGTTTTGATAACCTGCTAAATTACCAAATGTAGTAAAACCATCACCTTTTGTTCTGCTTAATTTGTTTACAAATGAATTATTCATCATGGTTATACCACCTAAGGTAGTACTACTTGTTACCAAACAAGCTGAAATTGAATTTGAAGCTATTGTATCACCAGTTAAATTAACTGAATTAAATAAAACTTCTAAACCAACATTTGAAGTTGCCACGTCTATTAATATACCAGCAGTGTATGTTCCCATACTTCCAAATGCATTCGCACCATTTAAAGTTGCTATTTTAGCAATTGAATTATTTGCAATTAATATATTTCTGGGTGCAGTGGGAACTCCTAAACTTAATCTAATTCCAGACACACCTTGACTCACAGCATTTGAAAAAATACCATAAATTTGATTTTTTACAACTCTAATATTTGAATCCAATGCAATAGCGCCTGTTCCATCTAATCTTATTCCGGAAAAATTACCATTAACCGAAGCAACACTTAGTGGTAAAGCGTTTCTAATAATATTACCAGAAACTGTAGAGTTAGAAACTGTATTTAAATAAATACCTGAAAGATTTGAAGTTGTTCCTCCAATACAAGCTGAATTAGCAGCATTAATTGGGTTGCTATAATTACCTATTATATTGTTAATAATATTAACTCCTGTATCTTGAGAAGGAAATAATGTAGTACTTGAAGCAAATCCTCTATGTGAAATACCATTTTGAACAGCCATAATTAAATTATTTACATAACTAATATTATAGTTTGTTCCTACTAAAGCTGGTGCAGTGTTTGAAGCTGTTCCGCCAAAATAAACACCTGCATATGTATTTATAGTAGTTCCAACAGAATTACCAACGATAATACAATTTTTAACACCAACATTTCTTAATCTATTTGCAGCGGCAGGAATAAAGTCAATAACTTTAGCAGTTGTAGCATTTGAAGTTGCCATGTTAAACGTTATATTTCTTTGTCCTGATGTTCCACTTCCATCTATTGTAAAATCTGTACTTCCAAAAACTCTAAATAAACTTCCATTTGCAGCTATTGTAGCTGTTGATGAAATCACAAAGTTTAAACCAGCAGCTGGTTTTAAAACAATTGGTCTTGTTGAACTCATGTTTGGGTAACCAGCACCTGTTCCTTGACCAACTTGAATAGGCGAAGGTTCAACTCCAGAATAACCAGATGATAATAATATAGTAACAGTACCTGGTGCTAATGTAACATCAATACCATTAGTATTTAAATAAGTAATGGCACCAGCATTTCCAGTACCCATCAGGTTCACAAATGTATCTACAGGAGCAACTAAATCTGCTTGTCCGTTAACAACATAAGTTTTACCACCTGCAAAACCTTGGGCAAAAGCACTACTAGCTGTTAACCCAATAAATACAACTAAGAATAAACTTAGTTTAGCGTAAAAATTAGTAAATTTTGATTTCATATATTCTTTTTTTTGTTTAGTTTTTTAAATATTTGAGTTAGCTAAAATAGATACTTAGTTTAAAAAAGCAAACATTTGCACAATAAATTAACATTTTTTTATTTTTTATATTGATAATAAACCTTTTGTGGTTTTTCTTTTTCTCTCCAAACAAACCCTCTTAGTCTTAATTCTTCGGGTTTAAGTTCATCAAGCGGATAAAATAATCCTTCAGGATTTGTGATAAAAACACCTTTACTTATTTTTTTATTTAAAAAATAAAATTCCATTTCACTGCAATCAACTTTGTTAATTCCTATGTAATTTACACTGTCTTCTTTGGCATAATATATACTTTGACCATTGCCATAAACACGCAAATATTTGATAGTGGAACTGTCTAAATAACCCTTCATGTTTTTACCTTTTACTTGATTATAATGAGGTCCTTTTTCGTTCGAAATTAAGAACGAATTACTACGTAAATCAAAGGAATCAAGCTTATTGTTGTTAATGTAAAAATGTATTGTATCAGCAGTAATTTGATTCACGCCATTCCAAATAATAGGTGACGAAAACATAGATAAAGTAGAATCAGATTTTTTGTAAATTAAACTATCGCATACACCTTGAATATCCGACATGAAAATTTTTACTTTATGGTATGCTTTAATGGCCTCTTTTTGTTTTAATTTTTTATCGGCTTGTAACAAAAAAATACTGTCAGCATATAAAAACAAACTGTCGTTTTGGTCCATGATCATTAATGCATAAGGATTTTGTGTAACAAAAGTTTTTTTAGTTTTACCATTGGTAATTCCATAATTTCCATACAATTTTATTTTTTGAATAGAATCATACAATTCAATATTATTAAATGCTTTTCCAATATTATTTTTTCTGTCATAAAATAAACTATCCGCTTTTAGTATTTTATTTTCAGTATAAAGTACCGCATTTTTACTAAACTGACTCACTTCTTTTTTAGTATCGTACCAACCATTTTCACAAGTTATTTTATCTTTTTTTCCTTCAATAGCAGTTGAACCATAAAAATAAGAAGTTTTGGAAATGGTATTATACATAAGCGTATCACTTTTCATGGTATATTCAGGATTAATTAATACCACATTTTTTTTGAAGAAAAAGTTTCGAGTTCTACTGTAATAATATCCAAACTGACTTTTCAAATTATTTTTATCACTTATAATCGTTGCGTTATTTAAATAAAAACCAACATTGTTTTCCATATCAAAATTAAGTTGATTGGTGGTTAAAGTCATTGATTTATCATACATTTTCACATTTCCTTCCATGTATGCTTGCTTTGAATTTCCTTCATATTTCAGGTAATCTCCTTCCATACGAATGCTATCGTTATGATTAATTCTAACATTGCTATACGCTTTTACCGTATTTGAATCATCATATAAAATGGCAGAATCGCAATACATCAATGTGTTTTCTTGTTTTAATTTTACATTCCCAATTAATTTTTTGGAATTGCCAAACTGTGTAACTTGGCCTTCAAACAAATCGGCACCTAAAATCTCTACTCTACTTTTTTGTTGAGCATTTACTACTTGAACTAATGTTATAAAAACAATAAGGTATTTAAATCTTTTGGCAAAATATTGCATGGGTCAAAACTATTAAATTTTTAATTACAGCATACATATAATGTTATTTAATGCAAAATTATTTGTAAAATTACACCATAAATTATTCCAAGTTATTTTTGTCAATGCTAATTTCGTTTAAAAAATTTATAGAAAGCAACCAATTATTTCAAAATTCCGATAAAATTTTGTTGACTATCAGTGGTGGAATAGATTCAATGGTAATGCTTGATTTATTTATAAAATCAAACACTAAAATTGCTGTGGCACATTGTAATTTTGGGTTGCGGAGCAATGAAAGTGATGGAGATGAAAGGCTAGTTTTTGACACCTGTAAAAAAAATAATATTGAATTTTTTACTATAAAATTTAATACAAAATCATTTGCTGAAGAAAATAAAATTTCAATTCAAATGGCTGCTCGCCAATTAAGGTATGACTGGTTTAATAAAATTGCTTTGGAAAATAATTGCCAATTTATTGCCACCGCACACCACCAAAACGATGTAGCTGAAACCATGCTCATTAATATAACACGAGGAACTGGAATGAGTGGTTTGCACGGAATTTTACCCAAAAAAAATAACATTATAAGGCCATTATTATTTAGCAATAAAGCTGAAATTACTCATTATGCCAATGAACATAATATTGATTTTAGGGAAGACAGTAGCAATAAAAAAGACGATTATTGGCGCAATAAAATAAGGCATTTAGTGATTCCAAAACTAGAAGAACTAAACACCAACGCAGTAAATAATTTTTATTTACTTAGCAAAAAAATTAGTACTGATGAAATATTGCTCAATGAAAGAATCAATGAACTGAAAAGCCAGTTTGTAAAAACTAGCAATAACTTAGTTTATATAAACTTAGAAATTATGCAGCATGCTGCTGTAACTAGCTTACTTTTCAGTATTTTGAGCGAATACAACATGAACGAAACAGCCGTTTTGCAAATAATAGAAAACCATCAAAATAATAGTGGAATTATATTTGAAAGTGAAACCCACGAAGCATTAATAGACAGAGAATTTATTATTATTCGTGAACGAAAAACAGATGAATTTCATCAAACATTTTTGATTGGTAAAACCATTCAAAAAATGAAAACACCTATAGGTGAAATTAGCTTTGAAATAATGAATGAAAAACCAAGTATTTTTTCAAAAGATTTTTTATACTTAAACATAGAAAAAACTGGCAATGAATTTATTATTCAAACTTGGCAGCATGGCATGCGTTTTAAACCACTTGGAATGAATGGAAATAAGCTTGTTAGCGATTATTTAATAGATAAAAAAATTAATGTTTTTGAGAAGCAAAAATGTATGGTTTTAGTAAGTAAAAGAACCAATGAAATTGTAGCATTAATTCCCTATCAAATTAGTAACGATTATAAGCTAGGAAAAGATTCGAAAAGTGTTTTGAAAATTAGCTTTTAGTTCTCTCCAAGAACAGAAGAAATGTAATTTTAATTCCTTATAGTCTTCCGTTATGTGCTAACATACCCTCTTTGGTAGCCAAATAACTATAAGCATTCATGTCGTCAGAATCATAAATAAAGCTTTTCAAATAATCTTGTTTTTCTTCGTCAAAACGCATGGCAACCACATATTTTTTAGCAATCAAATGCTTTAAGCAATCTGCTACTATTTTGCGTGGAGCAGCGACTTCCTCTAATATTTTTTCAAAAGGTTCTACAAAGTATAAAACATCTAAAATGTCGTAATCTATTTGGCTTAATTCGTAATTCATATTATTAGTGATGGGTTCTTTCCTTCCATTTATAAGTTGCAAAATTAGCCCAAATACCAATAATTATTACATAAATAATATGAAATATTTCGGCAATAGGAAGCAATAAAATAAACGTTTTTTTATTATAAAATTTAAGCATGGTAAATAAAAACAAACCTTCTATAAACATTTTAAAAAGCAATTGATTGAATGCCAATTGCAAGTCTATAAATACGTTTAAAACCATGCTCACATTATAAAAATAAGCCATCACCAATATTAAAGTAATGTATCTGTTTTCATATTTAGTACTTTTACTTACCCAACGTTTTCGCTGTTCAGTTAACTGTGCTAAAGTTCCGTTTGCACCAGTTTCCACAATGGCATTTTTATCAAATAAAAACTTTACTTGGTTAGGATATTTTTTAAATATTTTATGCATTAAAAACTCGTCATCACCAGTCATAATATGTTCATTATCGGTGTAGCCATTTACTTCAAAAAACACTTGCTTTTCAAATATTAAATTTGCTGCACTGCACATGTTTGGATTTTTTAATTCCATGGCGGCAGCCCCTACTCCTACTAAACCTGCAAACTCTAATGCTTGTAGTTTTTCGAAAATGTTTTTTGCTTTAAACTCCACCGGAGCATATATTAATTTTGAAGCTGAAATATTGATAAAATCATTGATGCTTTGTAACCATAAATTTCCTCTTACACAATCGGCATCAGTTAAAACAATATAATCAAAAATGGCATCATTAATTCCTTTGGTAATGGCTTGTTTTTTATTGTAAATATTATCAAAATTTGCCAAGTCAATAATTGAAATTTTGAATGATGAATGATGAATTTTGAATTGATTTACAACCTCCAAAGTTTTGTCGGTTGAATGGTCATTAATTACTATAATTTCAAACTTGGTTATATCAAATTTTTGATTAGTTATTGAAGCCAAACATTTACCTATAAAATGTTCTTCATTGCGAGCAGCAATAACAATGGAAAAAGTATTTAAATTACTTGATTTAGCTAATGTTTCCGACTTTTTTGTTCGGTAAATAATTGCTAATAATCCAACATAGAAAAAGGCAATTAAAATAAAATAACCAGCGGTTAAAGCGTATGAAAAATAAGTCCAAAAAATCATTTAGAAAAACGGTGTTTTAAAATAAAAATTAGCCCAAAAAGTGAGGGAATCATCATATTAATAATCCAAAGAGAGTATGCAGCAAGCAAAACACCTAATTCAATGCTTTTATCAAAATTACCGAGTTCCTCAAAAACAAAAATTGCGGCAGCACCGCGCAAACCAATATCTAACAGAATAAAACTTGGCACCACAGATTGAATACAAAACACGGCAACTACACCTATAAAACTATTTACTAAGCCAATATGAACTCCAAAAAACTGCAATAACAACATGTATTGAACCATAAAAACGGTGTAACGAATGATTGAAAAAAGCAAAACTTTTGTTAACTGAGTTTTTGAATATGATTTAAAAACAATGATATATTTTTCAATTTTACTAAAAAATTTTGTGCGACTTAATATGTTATACAATATATCAATTCTTATATAAGCAATAATTGCAAAAGCATGTATGAAAAAAAATACTAAAGCTATTTGCTTCCAATAAATATAAACGTAATAATCGGCTTTAGCGGTAAAGGCCAAAAGTGCGTACATTCCAAAAATAGCGGTAACTAAAACCTGCGCAGTATGTCCAATAACGGTAATTAACGAGCCTTTTATTTTATTTAAAGTTTGCAAGTGAATGACTCTTCCGGCAAAATCGCCAATTTGATTTGGCGTAATAATGCTTAGTGTAACTCCCGATAAAACCGCTTTTAACGAGTTACGAAAACTTATTTTTTCAAATTGATTAATCAATAAATGCCATTTGGCGGTTTCTAATCCCCAATTTGCAAAAAGCAGCAAAATAGCCAGCAAAAGGAACAAAGAATTTTGGAATGAAAAGTTGAATTGAAACTGAATAAATTTTTTATCTATTTGATAAGCAACCAATAATTTATAAAGAATAAACGCAATGGTAAAAACTGCTAAAGCAATTTTTAAATAAGTAATCCATTTTTTATGTGTTTGCCAAAACTGTTTCAAGCCAATATTTTGCCTTTAAGTTGTGCAATTTATATAATTTTATTGGTTTGCTTTTGTTTTAAAATTATATTTGAGTTTTTTAAAAACAAAAATGGGTTTTATATTTTATCTATTATCAGGATTTGCTATTATGTTAATTGCAAGAGTTTGGCAACAAAAATCAATTGAACAACTTAACAGCGAACACAAAGCAATATTAATTGGCCTTTTTAGCAAACGAAATAATTTAAATTTATACATCAGTTTGGGTACTATGGTTATTTTTATCATCATTATTTTAATGGATTTAATAGCTATTCGTTTGGCGTTATTGGGTTTTGCTTTAAGCAACGTTTTATCTTTGGCTATACCAATGAATATGAACTACAACAAACTTTTGAAAGCAAATTTTCCGATTGAATTTACCAATAATTATTTAATGACTTCGGCATTACGAATTATTGGAACCATTGTCATTTTTTCATATTTGTTTTTTGAGCCAAATTAACTTGGAAATTTTACCAGAAATAAAAGAATTTGACCGCATTATTTTAGGAATAGATCCTGGAACTTTGGTAATGGGTTATGGAATCATTGGAATTACTAAAAAGCAAGTATCATTAATTACATTAGGTGTTTTGCACTTAGAAAAATACGATGATTATGCCATGAAATTAAAGAAAATATTTGAGCGAACAGTTGGATTAATTGATGAATTTAAACCAGACGAATTAGCCATTGAAGCACCTTTTTATGGTAAAAATGTTCAGTCGATGTTAAAACTAGGAAGAGCGCAAGGTGTTGCTATTGCTGGCGCCATGAGCCGTGAGTTAGCAGTAAATGAATATGCTCCAAAAAAAATTAAACAATCAATTACGGGAAATGGAAATGCTACCAAAGAACAGGTTTCGGGAATGCTGCAGCATATTTTAAAGTTCCAACACGACTCTAAATTTTTAGATGCCACCGATGGATTAGCGGCTGCTTATTGCCATTATATGCAAAAAAATTTAGGCATTGCAACTGCAAAAACCAAAGCAAAAATTCCTGCAAAAAAGAAAGCCACCAGTTGGGATAGTTTTGTAAGTAATAATCCTAGTAAAATTAAGAAATAAAAACCTTTATTTGCTATTGAAAATAAAAATGAAATTCGCTTATAAATTAATACTTTTTCTATTGTTTTTTGCCTTTGGCAATGACATTGCTGCGCAAAACAACGAAGAAAAATTAGCTGCTCAATTTTTCTCGAATGCGGAGTACGATAAAGCCGCTGATTTGTATGAAAAACTACTCAATAAAAATCTTACGTCTTTTTACTTTTACGATAATTTATTGCAGTCGTACATTAAGCTTAAACGCTTTGATGATGCGGAAAGTTTATGTAAAAAAATGTACCGAAAGTTAAATTCTGCTTATTACATGGTAGATATTGGATACATTAATAAATTAAGCAACAAGCCGGAAAAAGCCATTAAGCAGTTTGATGAAGTTATAAAAAAAACCATTCCTAATCAGGATAAAATAAACGAAGCTGCCAATGCTTTTGAAAAACGCAACGAAACAGAATATGCAATAAAAAGCTATATAAATGGACGAAAATTATTGGGCTATATCAGCGTATTTAATAATGAATTAGCAGCACTTTATGCCAAAACCAAACAAACCCAATTAATGATTGACGAATATTTGGGAAGTGTGGAACAAAGTCCAATAATTAGTGAGGAAGTGCAAGGTTTGTTACAAAATAATATTCAACAAAATTCAGACTTTGAGTTACTGAAAAATTCATTGATTCGTAAAATAAAAAGCAATCCAAATACCGATGTTTTTTACGAAATGTTGATTTGGTTTTATGTGCAACGAAAAGACTTTGACAATGCCTTAATTCAAGCAAAAGCAATAGACAAACGCTTAAAAGAAGAAGGCCGAAAAATGATGGATTTGGGTTATTTGGCCATTAGTAATGAAAAATATGATGCCGCCATTCGCTTGTTCAATGAAGTTGTAATTTTAGGGAATACCAAAGCTTATTACCTTTCGGCAAAACTAGGAATTTTAGAAGCCAATAATAAAAAATTATTAAGTAATTCAAACCTCAGTTTAATTGATTTACAAAATTTAGAAAAAACCTATATTTCATTTTTAGCAGAAAACGGAAAAACGAATTATACGGCTCAAAGTATGCGCGATTTGGGTAAATTATATGCATATTACTTGAACGATATTGATAAAGCAATTGACATTTACAACAATATTTTAGCGTTACCAGGAACTGATAATTTTTTTAAAGCTGAATGCAAATTAGACTTAGGCGATTTATATGTAATAAAAGGTCAAGAATGGGATGCAATGCTGCTTTACGGACAAGTAGACAAGGAGTTTTTAGAGCATCCTTTTGGGCAAGAAGCTAAGTTTAGAAATGCAAAATTGAGTTTTTATTTAGGTGAATTTGAATGGGCAAAAGCCCAATTAGACATTTTGAAAACTGCTACCACACAATTGATAGCAAATAATGCGTTAGAACTTTCATTATTAATACAGGACAATACAGTGGATTCAAACGAAGATGCGCTCAAACTATTTGCAAAAGCCGATTTAGATTATCAGCAAAACAAGTTCGCAGCAGCATTTAAGTTATTAGATTCCATTGCAATATTGTTTCCAAAACATGCTTTAAGTGACGACATTGCATTTAAAAAAGCACAGGTTTACACCAAACAAAAGAAATTTGATGAAGCCATTCTTCAATATAATATTGTTATCAATGAACATGGAAGCGATATTTTAGGTGATAATGCATTGCTCAATTTAGCAATTATTTACGATAAAAATTTAAACAATGCCGAAGAAGCAAAAAAGCAATACGAAAAATTTATTGAAAATTACGGAAGCAGTATTTTTATCAACGAGGTTAGAAAAAGATACCGCCAATTAAGAGGCGATTTAATCAATTAAAAAAAATGATAGTATATAACGTAACCATTAATTTAGAACCAAATATTCACGAAGAATGGGTTAAATGGATGAAAGAAAAGCACCTTTCAGATGTAATGGCAACAGGCATGTTCACTTCTTTTAGGTTTTTAAAATTGCTAAGCAAACAGGAAGATGAAGTAGGTGAAACTTACGCCATTCAATATTTTGCTGAAACAATGGAACATTACAATAGATACATGGAAGAATTTGCACCAGCTTTACAAAAAGATGGTAGAGATTTATTTGGGGAACAGTTTTATGCCTTTAGAACATTGCTGGAAGAAGCATAAGGAAGGTCTGCAAAAAAAGTCCAATTTCTTGTCACACATTAAAAATCATTTAATAATTTTTCTTTAAAACAAAAAACTATGAAAGCAATTATTCCTGTAGCAGGCATTGGCACTCGTTTAAGGCCACATACGCATACGCAACCAAAGGCATTAATTCCAATTGCTGGTAAGCCAATTATAGCTCATATTGTTGACAGTTTAATAGAAGCTGGTGTCAATGAGTTTGTGTTTATTATTGGATATTTAGGAGATAAAATTGAAGAATATATTCAAAAGAATTATCCTTCAATTACTGCTAGTTTTATTATTCAAACTACCGGAAAAGGAGTTGGACATGCCATTTGGCTGGCAAAAGAAAATATTTTGCAGAATAACAGTGAAATATTAATTGTTTTTGGGGATACCATTGCTGATGTTGATTTGAAAAAAATTATTGCTGAGCCATATAATTTATTAGGAATAAAAAAAGTAGAAGATCCACGACAGTTTGGAGTTGCCGAGATTGACAAAGATGGAAATATTGTAAAAATGGTAGAAAAACCATCCATTCCAGTTTCTAATTTAGCATTGGTAGGAATTTATAAAATAAAAGACAGTCACGCACTTTTTGAAGCGTTAGACAGCAATATTAGTCAGAAAAAAACCACGCATAACGAATACACTTTAACCGATGCCTTAATGAGCATGATTCATAGTGGTTATAAATTTAAAAGTTTTGACGTGGCCAATTGGTACGACTGTGGTAAAAAAGATATTTTATTAGAAACAAATTCTATTTTATTAAAGCGTTTGAATTATGATACTACAAAATACAAATTTGAAAATACTATTATTATTCCGCCTGTATTTATTGGGAATGGCTGTAAAATTTCAAATTGTATCATAGGCCCAAATGTATCAATTGGCGATGAAGCAATTTTGAATTATTGTATTTTAAAAGAAAGTATCATTGGGCCCTTTTCTCAAATAGAATATGCTATTTTAGAAAAATCGTTGATAGGAAATGACGCCACTTTATGCGGCAATAAACAAAGTTTAAATATTGGCGATAGCACAGAAATAAATTTTGGGTAAATATTATAAATTTCAAACAAAAATAAATTATTGGCTAAATTATTGCTAAAAGCAAAATAAATACCACAGAAATTGACAAAGAAAAACAACAATTACATTAATAATAGCATTTGGATTTTAGCTGAAAAAGCTTCTAGAATAATTTCAGGGATATTAGTAGGTGTGCTAGTAGCAAGGTTTTTGGGAAAAGAACAATTTGGAATTATAAGTTATGCATTAAGTGTTATAAGTATTTTTACTGTTTTTTCTACTTTAGGTTTAGATGGCATTGTGGTAAGAGAATTAATTACCGAAAAAAAGAAAAAATATGACATCATTGGAACCACTTTTTGGTTACGTTTCATTGGCTCATTTTTGGTTGTTATTGCTTCCACTTATTACTCTTTTATGCGCGATCCTAGTGATAGAACTTGGATTGTATTTTTAGTTTCAATTGCAGTCGTTTTTCAGTCATTTAGTGTCATTGATTTTTACTTTCAATCGGAGGTAAAAGGTAAGTATAACGCCATTACACAAATAATTACTTTAATCATTTCAGCTATTGTAAAACTAGTACTAATTTACTTTGAAGCACCTTTAAGTTGGTTTGCAAGCATGGTTATGTTAGAAGCAATTCTTACGGCTATCAATCAACTTATTTTTTACAAACAAAACCAACAGGAAGTTAGCAAATGGAAATTCAGTTTGAGCGAAGCCAAAAGATTACTTTCACATTCATGGCCAATTATTATTTCTGCATTTATGCAAATGATTTACCAGCAAGCCGACAAAATTTTAATAGCTCGATACTTGCAAGACATGGGAATGGTTGGTCAATATTCGGCCGCAACAAGAATCAGTGAAGCTTCATTCTTTATTCCTGTAGCACTTTCGGCCGCATTGTTTCCTGGAATTATTAATAACAGAGAAAATAAACCTTTACAGTTAAAACGCTTAACACAAATATATTCTTTAATGATTTGGAGTGCTTTGATTATATCAATTGGTGGTTATTTATTAGGCGATTGGGTGATTGGGTTTTTATATAAAGATGGATTTCCATTAGCTCCTGAAATATTCAAAATTCATATTTGGATTACCATTCCAGTATTTTTTGGCACGGCATGGGGTTCATGGCTATTGGCTTTAAACAAACAAAAACTAATTACCATTTACCAAGTTTTGGTGCTCATATTTATATTAGCTTTAGAAATGTATATGATTCCAAAATATGGTATAAAAGGAGCAGCATACAGTGTTGTTTTCTCCTATTTATTAAGTTTATTAGCCATCATATTTGTATACAAACCCAAAGAATCGGCCATGCTTTTCATTTCAGCATTGAACCCAAAAAATCTTTTTGATGTTTATAAATATTGGAAAGAAATGAAAAGTTTAAAGTAATAAAAACTTTAAACTAGTATTTAATAAATAAACTCACCGTGAGCTGTTTTTACAAGCAATTCATTTTTTTCAGCAGCTTCTACTCTTCCAATTATTTGTGCAGGAATTTGGTATTTATTTGCTAAGGTAATTAAGCCTTCGGCAGTTTTTTCATCAGTATAAAACTCCAATAAATTTCCCATATTAAACACTTTATACATTTCGTGCCATTCACTGTTGCTTTGGCTTTGAATCATGCTAAACAATGGCGGAGTTTTAAAAAGATTATCTTTAATAATTTTAACGTTTTTTACAAAATGTAAAACCTTTGTTTGTCCGCCACCCGTGCAATGAACCATGCCATCAATTTTATCAAAATAGTTTTCAAAAACTTCCTTAATAATTGGGCTAAAAGTTCTGGTTGGTGAAAGTATCATTTTACCAACGTTTAAAGGATTATCGGAAATTTGCTCACTTAATTTTAAACCACCAGTATATACCAAATCATCTGGAACTTGTGGGTCAAAACTTTCACTAAATTTTTTGTAAAATGACGACAAAACATCATGACGGGCCATGGTTAAACCATTACTACCCATACCTGCATTGTATTCTTTTTCGTAAGTAGTTTGCCCAAAACTAGCAAAGCCCACAATTACATTTCCTGCTTTTACGTTATGATTTGAAATAATTTTACTTTTTTCAATTCGTGCTGTAACGGTTGAATCTACAATAATGGTTCTTACTAAATCGCCCACATCGGCAGTTTCGCCACCCGTAGAATGAATATTTATTCCATGTGATTGAAGCATAGCCACAAACTCTTCTGTTCCTTCAATAATGGCTTGAATAACCTCACCAGGAATTAAGTTTTTATTACGTCCAATAGTTGATGAAAGTATAATTTTATCGAAAGCACCAACGCATAACAAATCGTTTAAATTCATTACAATGGCATCTTGCGCAATTCCTTTCCAAACTGATAAATCGCCCGTTTCTTTCCAATACAAATATGCTAAACTCGATTTTGTTCCAGCACCATCGGCATGCATGATATTGCAAAAATTTTCATTGCCACCCAAATAATCAGGAACTATTTTACAAAAAGCTTGGGGAAACAATCCTTTATCCATGTTTTTAATAGCTGCGTGAACATCTTCTTTTTGCGATGAAACGCCACGTTTCATGTATTTATCGTTGGTCATTTTGAAAAAATTAGGAAACAATTTTAAAGCTTCAAAGATGCTTAAATTATTTTATTTTTTGGATAAAAAAAGGAAAGTCCGATTTAACAGGCTTGTTTTTGGAATAAATATTACTAATAAGTCTTCAAGTTTGTTAATATCATTAGGCTTAAATGTTATGAAATAGTAATGCAATTGGAATTTATATTTTTTCTGTTATTTTTGTATAAATCATGAAAAAACATTTAATAATCATTGCTTTACTTATAATTTTAAGTAATATAAATTATAATGTATCGGCTCAAAGTCAATATTGGACAGACGTGCAATCTGTTTCAATCAATGAACAAGACCGTCAAATTATTCCTGTAAAATACAGAACTTTAAAACTTGAACTAATAGATTTAAAGAAATTACTTTCAAAAACTGTAAATGAATTTAGCGCAGCTGCAAAAGACAGTAAAATAATTATTGAATTACCATTGCCAGACGGTGGAATGAGTCGTTTTTATGTTTATAGTTCATCAATAATGGAAAAGCCTTTGGCAGATAATTTTCCTCAAATTCAAACTTTTTCTTGTCAAGGAATTGACGATTTGCATGCAAGTGCAAGAATAGATTATACCGAAAAAGGATTTCATGGAATGGTGCTTTCAGCAAATGGTTGTTATTTTATTGATCCTTATGCCAAAAACAATTTGGATTACTATATTTCGTATTACAAAAAAGATTTTACCACAAAAAAAGTGTTGTTGGAAGAAGGTGTTTTAAGAAATCCGACAATAATTGCTCCGCCACCTCTAAAAAAAACATCAAACAACACGCAAACAAACAGCGGAAACGCAGCAAATAGATCGAACGGAACTCAGTTATATACTTACAGAATTGCTATTGCTGCCACTGGTGAATATTCAGCTTATCAGGGCGGAACAGTTGCTTTAGCGCTTTCGGCACAAGTAACTTCGCTCAATAGAGTGATTGCAGTTTATAGAAAAGAATTAGCCATCAATTTAATTTTAGTGTCTAATAATGCAAATATTATTTACCTAAACGCTAGCACCGATCCATATACAAACACCAATGGAAGTACCATGTTGGGGCAAAATCAAACAACTTTAACAAGTGTAATTGGTAGTTCAAATTACGATATTGGACATGTGTTTAGTACTGGTGGCGGAGGAATAGCCATGATGGGTTCGGTGGGTGTAACAAGCTTAAAAGCACAAGGAGTTACAGGTTCAAGCGCACCAGTTGGCGATCCTTTTGACATTGATTACGTTTGTCATGAAATGGGACATCAGTTTGGTGCTAATCATTCATTTAATGGAAGTACTGGTTCGTGCGGAGGAGGAAATAGAAACACTTCAACTGCTTATGAACCAGGAAGCGGAAGTACAATTATGGCGTATGCTGGAATTTGTTCTCCTCAAGATTTGCAATTGCATAGCGATCCTTATTTTCATACTTCAAATTTTGATGAAATTATCACTAATATTACCACGGGTTCTACCGGAAGTTCGGGTTGTGCGGTTATAACTTCTACGGGAAATACTCCACCTGTGGCAAGTGTTGGAACCACAACTTTTACCATTCCTAAAAGTACACCTTTTACCCTAACAGGTTCTGCAACAGATTCCAATGGCGATACTTTAAGTTATTATTGGGAACAGTTTGATTTAGGTTCTACCTCAGCTCCAGCAACACCATTAACAGTTGGACCAAGATTTCGTTCCTATTCACCAACTACAACTCCAAGCAGAATTATTCCAAACTATGCTGATTTATTAGCAGGCACCACACCAATTGGAGAAATACTTCCAACTGCTGCGCAAACAGCAAAATTTAGATTTACAGCCAGAGATAATCGTAGTGTTGGCGGTGGGGTAAATTATGATGTAAATTATTGTACAGTTACTTTTGCTTCTGTAGGCCCATTTTCTGTTAATAGTCCAACTATTGTAGCTCAAAATTCAAATTATACACTTACATGGAATGTAAATAGCACTCATTTAAGTCCCATCAATTGTTCGTTAGTAAAAATATCATTGTCGTTAGACGGTGGCTTAACATTTCCAACTGTTTTAGCGGCAAGTACTGCAAATGACGGAACCGAAAGCTTAGCAATTCCAAATATTTCAAGTAGCAATGCAAGATTTAAAATAGAAGCCATTGGTAATATTTTCTTTAACATAAGTAATGTTTTTATCATTGGTGCTGTTCCTGCTCCTACCATTATTTCCTTTGTACCTACTATTGGTTTTCCTGGCGATACAATATTAATTACAGGTACTGGATTAGCGGGAGTGGCTACTGTAACATTTGGTGCCGTTTCGGCAACAGGTTTTATTATTAATTCTAACACATCTATTTCGGCAGTAGTTGGAGCAGGTGCAACAGGTGCTGTTCAAGTTACATCGGCAAGTGGAACAGCTTCGTTAAATGGATTTACATTAGGTGATTCTACTATTGGCATTTTCAAAAACATTGGAACTGGAACTACAACAAATACTAGCACTACATATCCTGCTCCTTATGGAAATTATTTTGGAGGTGCACGTCATCAAATGATTTATTTGGCAAGTGAGCTTACTGCTCAAGGATTGTCAGCAGGATTAATTAGCCAATTTGGATTTAACGTAGCTACATTAATTGCTGGGCCACTGAATGGATTTACTTTAAAAATTGGAACTACTACTTCGGCTACATTAAGTGCATTAGCTGCAACCGGACTCAATACTGTATTTACTACAACTGCTTATTCTGGCACAACAGGTTGGAACATGCACAGTTTTTCTACTCCTTTTTTATGGGATGGAACTTCAAATATTATTATTGAAACCTGTTTTAATAACAATAATACAGGAACAACAGGAAATACCGCTACTTATTTAACCACAGGATTTACCTCCGGAACTTGCCGTTATTATAATGCCGACAACACCGCAACTGTTTGTACCGGAACCACTTCTACAGCTTCTACTAGTCGCCCAAATGGAAGATTATTTGTAACTAAAAAACCTACCGTAGGCGCAACTAATATTTTATTTACAAATATAACTAATACCAGTGTTACGCTTACATTTACAAAAGGAAATGGAGGAAAAAGAATTGTAGTTTGCCGTCCAACAAGCGCCACTGCTATGCCGCCTATTAACTTAAGTAATTACATTTCCAATGCTGTTTTTGGATTAGCAAATACTACTGGCACAAATAATTATGTAGTGTATAACGGAAGTGGAAATACTTTAAACGTAAGTGGACTTAACCTACTTACTTCCTACACTTTTACAATATATGAATACAATGGTGCTGCGGGAAATACTATTTACCAAACTATTGGCACAAGCGGAGCTGTTTCTACTTTGCCAGTAACCTGGCAATCATTTAATGCTAATAGAATTTCACATGCTGTATTGTTAAATTGGGTTACTGCTAACGAAATTAATAACAACTATTTTGAAGTAGAAAGATTAACAGGAAATGTGGCATTAGCAACTAATAATTGGCAATCGATTGGTACTGTTAAAGGAAACGGAAATACCAACACTACAAGCAAATATTCATTTACAGACAAACAACTTGCCGCTGAAAACAGTGCTTATTACAGAATTAAGCAAGTAGATTTTGATGGAAAAACCAGTTTTTCAAAAACTGTTTATATTGCTGCTAAACAAACCGAAAACCAAAGTTTTTTAGTAAAACCAAATCCTAGTGAAGGAAAGTTTACAGTAGTTTACAATACTTCAAATAATGCTGGATTTACCATTTCAGTTTATAATTTATTAGGCTTGGAAGTTTGGCATCAATTAAGCAATAACATAGAAACCAATATAGACTTAAGTAATTTACCTAAAGGATTATATACGGTAATAATTAACGATGCTGATAAAACTAAAAGTAATATTTTGCTACTGCAATAAAATTACTTTTGGGTTTAAAAAATTGTTATAAAAAAGGAAAGTGAGTTTTATATAAATTTTATAATTTAAAAACTATTGGAAGAGTATAATAAACTCTTACAGGTTTTCCATTTTGTTTTCCTGGCACCCATTTCGGCATTGATTTTATTAAACGAATTACTTCTTCATCACAACCAAATCCTAATTTTCTTAGGATATCAGTATTTGATATTGTGCCATCTTTTTCAACAACAAATCTTACAACCACCCTTCCTTCAATATTATTTTCTTTTGCTAATTTTGGGTAAAGAATATTCTTACTCAAAAATTTACTTAATTCTATATCACCCCCAACAAATTCTGGCATAATTTCGGCTTCAATAAATATTTCTAACGAGTCGTTTTCATTTGAAGGGTCTTCAATTAATATTTCATTTGAATTTTCAATAGTGCCTAGTTCTAATTCTTTAACAGGTTTTTTTTCTGCATTTTTCTTTTTGGTAGTGTCGCTAACATTTACCAATATTTGAACTGAATTGGTTTTAAAAACTAACTGATCAGCATAACTTGTACTTCCCAAAACTAAAAACATAAAAAGATAAGATAATTTCATCGTGTGATTTATTTATTGCGCAATATAGTATCATTTTTAAAATCTGGTACTACCAAACCCATGGTATGAATTATGTTTTTTTCTAATTTTGGCAAAGTATCTATTTGGTTTATTTTCACTTTCCCTTTTATTGTTTCATGTATTATAGGTTCCAAAATAATGGTGTCACCCATGATTGGGTTTTCAGCCGGAACTCCCATTGTTACTGGTTCAGGATAAGCCACTTCTCCCTGTGTTGTTAAAAAATCTACTGGATGTTTAACTTGATGTACCGGTTTTACTACCATTTTTCCAAGCACTAATTCTTCTGTTGTATCTATCTCCTTAGTTAAACTATCAACTACTTCTATTTTCTCAATAGTTGTATTGTTTCCATTATTATCAGTACAACTAAAAAGCGTGGTTCCAAA